>DASQTE010000155.1:0-11336 GCA_035642035.1 Blastococcus sp. | reverse complement strand
AGTCCCGCACCGGCACCGGGTCCTGCCAGCCGATCACCGGCAGCCCGGCGTGCCAGATGCCCGCGATCAGCAGCGTCACGACGTAGGCCGGCCACACGCGGGCCACCCGGGCCCAGAGGAAGCGGGCGGTGCCCGAGCGCGACAACCGGACGCCCACCGCGTCGACGTAGTTGAGGGTGAGCACGAAGCCGCTGAGCGCGAAGAACAGGTCGACGCCCATCTCGCCGGAGTCCAGGATGGGCCAGACGGCGTCGGTGAATGCCGGGAACGCGCTGCGCAGGTTGCCCCGGATGTGGAACACGACCACGAGCAGCGCCGCGATGATGCGCAGCCCCGTGAGCGCGCGGATCTCGGGGATGCGGTGCGGCAGCCGCGCCAGTGACACCCGTTGCTCGCTGGTCATGGAGAAGCACGATAGGCGCGACGTCAGGGGGCTGCCGCCAACGCGCTGGGTGGCAGCAGCCTCACCGGCCGTGCCCGGCCGCCCACCTAGACTGGCCTCCCGTGACCAGCGGCGGCAGGGCGACCACGTGACATCAGCGCTCTACGTCTCGGCCGCGATGGCACTCCTCGCCGTCCCCGGGTTGCTCGTCGGCACCGCCCTCCGCCTGCGCGGATGGTTCCTGATCGGGTGCGCGCCGGCCCTCACGGTCGGCACCGCCGGGGTCCTCGGGGCGTGGTTCGGCGTGCTCGACATCCCGTGGGAGCCGCTGCCGGTCGCCGGGGGCGTGGCGGTCGTCGCCGGGGTCGCCGCGCTGGCCGCCCGGACGTGGCGGACGACACGCGGGGAGTCGCCCCGCACGGAACACCCGTACGCCTGGTACCACCACGCCGGCATCGCCGGCGCCCTCGGGCTCGCCGCCGTCATCGGCGCGACCGCGGTCTGGAGGGGCACGGAGCGGCTGCAGGGCGTCCACCAGTACTGGGACGCGATGTTCCACGCCAACGCCATCCGCTACATCGCCGACAGCGGCGTGGCCGACTCCGCCGGCCTCTCGGCGGTGGCCCAGCCGGCCAATCCCGACTTCTACTACCCGCACACCTACCACCTGGTCGGCGCGCTGCTCGCCGACCTGGGCATCGACCCGGCGCAGGTGGTGCTCAACACGCTGTCGGCCTGCCTGCCCGCGGTGTTCGCGCTGTCGACCGTGGCGCTGCTGCGCGTGGTCCTCCCCCGCCCCACCACGATGGTCGCCGGCGCGCTGACCGCGGTGATGTTCACCGTCTTCCCCTACGACATCATCAACTTCGGCCCGCTGCTGCCGCTGGCCCTGGCCCTCGCGGTGGCCCCCGCCGTCATCGCCCTGATGCTGCAGGTGACGCGGACCCCGACGGTGGCCCTCGCCGGGGCGCTGGCGCTCGGCGCCGTCGGCCTGCTGACCACCCACCCGACCGGTGCCGTCAGCGCCGGCATCGTGATGGTGCTCCTGCTCCTCGTGGGCCGGCGCGAGGACCAGCTGTGGCGGCAGCCCCGCCGGCTGCTGCCCCTGGTCCTGGCCGGGGCAGCGGCGCTGGCCCTCGCCGTCCCGAGCCTCGGCGGCCTCCTGGGCGCCAGCGGCAGCGCGGGCGAGGTGGACTGGCCCGCCTTCGCCATCCCCGGCAGCGCCATCGGCCAGCTGGTCCTGCTCAACCACGAGAGCTTCTTCCCGGAGTGGTGGCTGGCCGCCGCCGTGCTGATCGGCGCCGTCGTCGCCCTCCGCCGCGCCGCGCTGCGCCCCTTCGTCGTCGCCGCCGCCGTCTTCCTCGTCCTGTTCGTGCTCGCCGCCTCCTACGACACCCCGCTCGCCCAACGGCTCACGTCGATCTGGTGGAACGACCGGTGGCGGCTGGCCGCCGCCTACGCGCTGCCTGCCACCGTGCTGGCCGCGGTCGGGCTGACCGCCGTCGTCGACGGGCTGCGCGGCCTCGCCGCGCGCGGACGGGCCCGCTACGCCGTCCTCCGCAGCGGGCCGGTGGACCGGGCCGCCATGGTGCTGCGACCGGCCGGCCTCCGCATCGTCTCGACCCTGGTGGTGGTCGGCGGGCTGCTCGCGCTGTCCGGCGCGGGGTACGTGCGGGTCAACGGCGAGCACGTCGGCATCCCGTACCGGGACGGCCCGACCGTCTCCGCCGGTGAGCAGGAGGCGTTCGCCGAGCTCGCCCGCCTGTGGGACGGCGGCACCATCCTCAACGACCCGGCCGACGGCTCGGCCTGGGCCTACGGTCTCGACGGCCTGCCCGTCCTGTTCAAGGCCCCGCTGACCCCGCCGTCGGACCCGGAGGACTACGGGCTGGAGCGCAACCTGCTCATCGCGGACTTCAACCGCGGGCTCGACGACGAGGGCGTCGCGGAGGCGGTGGAGACCCTCGACGTGCGATGGGTCATCGTGGGCGAGGGCTTCGCGTCACCCAAGGCGACGAGGGCCCTGGGGCTCGAGGGCCTCGACGACGTCGACGACCTCGAGCAGGTCTGGTCGAACGACGTCGCCTCGATCTACCGGGTGGTGAGGGCCGGGTGACCGAGCACGACCGGCCGCGGGACGACACGATGGACGCTGACGAGAGGGGCTCGAGACACGCGATGGCGAGCGACACCGAACCGGGGCCGGGAGCGACCCGGCTCTACACCATCCACGAGGCGACGTGGTGGGCCGACCTCGACGAGCGCGAGCGGCGCCTCCTCGACGGTGCCCTGACGGTCTCCACGCTGGTCCACCCCGGCCACCTGCTGCGGGTCGTGGCCCTGCGCGGGGAGGCGGGCACCACGCCCGAGACGACCGGCCCGTCGACCGGCCGGGTGGCCTGGACCGGGGCCAGCGGGCCGGTCGCGCTGGTGACGGTCAGCGGTCCCACCGGCAAGCCCGACGACGAAGCACCCCTGGACCTCGTCGTCGACCTCGGCGGCCAGGTGGCCACGTTCGTCCAGGCGATCTCGCTCGCGCCGGCACCGCTCCGCAAGGCCCTGTTCGCCGTGCGCAGCCGGGTGCCCGTCGCCTTCGACGCGCTGCGCCAGTGGCGCACCGACCGGCTCGAGCGGCGCCCCGGCCGGTACACGATCCCCCGCACGCGGTCGGCGCCGCGGGCCGACGCGGCCCCGGGCTACGCCGGCGAGCGGCCGCGCGCGGTCCTCTTCGGGCTGCACTGGCTGGAGCTCGGCGGCGCCGAGCGGTGGGCCCTGGAGTGCATCGCCGCGGCGAAGGAGGCCGGGTTCGTCCCGATCGTCCTGACCGACCGCGCGAGCAGCAGCCCGTGGGTGACCCGCGAGGAGATGGACGGGGCGGTCTTCGTCCCGATCACCTCGCCCCTGGAGGCCCACCAGGACGCCGCGCTGCTGAACGGCCTCTTCGAGGCCTACGACATCCGCGGCATCCACGTGCACCACAGCTCGTGGCTGTACGAGCGGCTGGCCTGGATCCGCACCCGGTTCCCGTGGGTGCACATCGTCGACTCGCTGCACATCCTCGAGTGGCGGACCGGCGGCTTCGTCGACATCGCGGTGCGGCTCAGCGACGCCATTGACGTCCACCACGTGATCTCGCCGCAGCTGCGCGACTACCTGGTCCAGCAGATGCGCATCCCGCGCGAGAAGGTGGTGCTGGCCACCCTCGCCGAGCTGACGGCCGGCGCGGTCGCGCCGGGTGAGCGCACCCCCGGGGAGCGGCCGACGGTCGCCTTCGTCGGGCGGCTCACGCAGCAGAAGCGCCCGTACCTCTTCCTGCGGTTGGTGGCCCGCCTGCGCAAGGACCTCCCGGACGCCCGGTTCGTGCTGCACGGCGGCGGCGAACTGGCCGAGGAGGTGCACGCCCTGACCCGCCGGCTCGGCCTCGTCGGCACCGTGGAGTTCCGGGGCGCGGACCATCCGGTGTCCGAGACGCTGCACGACGCCGACGTCCTCGTGATCACGTCGGACAACGAGGGCGTGACGCTGACGAGCTTCGAGGCCGACGCCCACGGCACCCTGGTCGTGAGCACCGACGTGGGGTCCCAGCGCTCCGTCGTCGTCGAGGACCTGCTGGTCCCGCGGCACCCGCTGGCGTTCCTCTCGGCCGCCCGCGAGCGCGTCGTCACCGCCGTGTCCGACCGGGCCCGGCGGGAGGAGTGGCTGGCCGAGCAGCGGCGCAAGGTGACCGCCTTCGCCGGACTCCCCCATGCCCGTGAATGGACGCACGACCTCTACCGAGAATGGAACGCATGAGCCTCTCCGTCACCGCCGTGGTCGTCACGTACAACCGCGCGGACAAGCTCCCCACCGTCCTGGACCGCCTCGCCGAGCAGACGCGGCCGGTCGACAGGATCCTGGTGATCGACAACGCCTCGACCGACGACACGCCGGCCGTCACGGCCCGCTACGCCGAGCGCCCGCAGGTCGACGTCGTCCGGCTGGAGACCAACACCGGCGGCGCCGGTGGGTTCGCCACGGGCATGCGCCTGGCCTACGAGGGCGGCGCGGACTTCGCGTGGATCATGGACGACGACTGCTACGCCGAGCCCGACGCGCTCGGCGAGCTGCTCTCGGGCCTGGAGGCCGCCGAGAAGCAGATGAACATGCGGCTCCCGTTCGCCTGCTCGGTCGTCCAGTGGGTCGACGGCGACGTCTGCGAGATGAACAACCCCGGGACCACCTGGG
Source organism: Blastococcus sp. (assembly GCA_035642035.1). Taxonomy (GTDB): domain Bacteria; phylum Actinomycetota; class Actinomycetes; order Mycobacteriales; family Geodermatophilaceae; genus Blastococcus_B. Next base: position 6,730 of record DASQTE010000155.1, on the reverse strand, counting down.
ACTGGGGACGGCTCCTGGTCCGCGACATCCCCGTCGTCCTCGTCGAGCACTGCTCGTTCGTCTCGGTGCTCGTGCCCCGGTGGACGATGGCGCAGTTCGGGCTGCCGCTCAGCGAGTACTTCATCTGGTTCGACGACCAGGAGTACACCCGGCGGGTCACGGCCGCGGGCCCCGGCGTGCAGTGCCTCAGGAGCCGGGTGGTCCACGACCTCCCCGTCAACCGGGGCGTGAACTTCTCCGACGTCAACGAGTCCAACTTCTGGAAATTCGCCTACGGCGTGCGCAACGAGGCGTCCTACCAGTGGCACCACGTGGACAAGGCGGCCGCCCTGCGGTTCGCCCAGCGGGTGCACCGCGGCCTGAAGGAGGGGCACGTCTCCCGCCGTCTGCGGCTGGAACTGGCCAAGAAGTTCGTCGAGGGCCTGCGGTTCGACCCGAAGCCGGAGTTCCCGAAGACCGTCCTCTGACCGCCGGCGGTCAGCCGGCGCGGGTGAGCCGCTCGCGCCGGCCGGCCCGGGTCAGCCGCAGCCACTCGCGCAGGCCGGCCCAGTCCCGGCGGCTGGCGAAGAAGAACCCGAAGCGCAGGTACTCCAGCGGCAGCAGCCACCGCATGCCCGGCCGCGACATGAGGTAGCCGCGGTTGCGGTAGGTGTAGTACCGCTTCACCTCGTTCTCGGGGTACTGCGCGGACAGCCGGCCGCCGAGGATGGGCACGAACTCCGTCGTGCCCTCCGGGTGCAGGTAGAAGGCCTTCGTGGCGGTGGCGAACGGCAGCCCGGAGCGCACCATCCGGCGGTGGATCTCCGTCTCGTCGCCGCGGAAGAAGAGCCGGCTGTCGGGGACGCCGACGACGTCGAGCGTGGACGCCCGGAAGAGGGCGCCGTTGAACAGCGACGCGTAGCCCGGGATCAGGTCGACGTCGGCGAAGTCCTCGGCGCGGCGTCGCCACCGCAGACCCCGCCGGAGCGGGAAGGCCAGGCGGCCGGGGTCCTTCTCGTCCGCCACCAGCGGGGAAACCTCGGCCAGGCCGTGCTCCTCAGCGACCCGCATCAGCGTGGCCAGCACCTCGGCGTCCGCCGGGCGGCCGTCGTCGTCGGCGCACCAGACCCAGTCCGCGCCGAGGGCCAGGGCGTGCAGCATCCCCAGGGCGAAACCGCCGGCGCCGCCGAGGTTATGCCGGGAGGGCAGATACACGGTGGGGCGGGCGGTGGCCGCGACCACGGCCGCGGTCTCGGCGTCGTCCCCGTTGTCGACGACGACGATCTGGTCGACCGGCCGGCTCTGGCCGGCCACGGCGTCCAGGCTGCGCCGCAGGGTGCCCGGGCGGTGGTGCGTGACCACCACCGCCACCACCCGGCCGGAGATCGCTCCGTCGCCTCCGCGCCCGGTGGAGCCGGTCACGAGGCCTGCGGCTCGGCGGGGCGGGCCTCGCCGCGGCCGTAGACCTCGTGCCCCTTGTAGGCCCGGAGCACCTCCCGCAGCTCGCCCTGCTGCTTGATCCGGCCGTGCTCCATGTAGATCGCGCTGTCGCACAGCTGCATGAGGAACTCGTCGGAGTGCGAGGCGAAGACCAGCAGGCCCGCCCGGTCGACGAGGTCGCTGAGCCGCTGGCGCGCCTTGTCGAGGAAGGCCGCGTCGACCGCCCCGATGCCCTCGTCGAGCAGCAGGATCTCGGGGTCGATGCTGGTCACCACACCGAGCGCCAGGCGCACGCGCATGCCGGTCGAGTAGGCCCGCAGGGGCATCGCCAGGAAGTCACCGAGCTCGGTGAAGTCGGCGATGTCGTCGACGCGCTCCTCCATCTGCTTCCGGGTCATGCCCAGGAAGAGGCCACGGATGATGATGTTCTCGTAGCCGGAGATCTCCGGGTCCATGCCGACGCCGAGGTCGAACACCGGCGCCACGCGGCCCACGACCCGGGCGGTGCCGCGGGTCGGCTCGTAGATGCCGGCCAGCAGCCGGAGCAGCGTCGACTTGCCCGCGCCGTTGTGGCCGACGAGGCCCACCCGGGCCCCGTGCTCGAGGTTGACGGTGATGTCGCGCAGGGCCTCGATGATCGGGACCTTGCCGCCGGAGGCGATGTTGCCGCCGACCATGCCCAGCACCGTCTTCTTCAGCGATCGGCTCTTGGCGTCGAAGATCGGGAAATCGACGCACGCGTTCTCCGTCGCGATGCTGACCACGAAACTCCTCCTGTTACGGCTGCCGGGTGCTCAGACCCAGTAGCTGACTCGCGCGCGGTACTTCCGCATGATGACCAGCGTCCCGAACCACCCGATCACCGTGATGACCCCGACCACGGCCCAGTGCCGCCACTCGGTGGACAGGCCGAGCATCGGCCGGCGCAGGATCTCCACGAAGTGCAGCAGGGGGTTGAGCTCGGCCAGCCGTGCCCGCGCGGCGATGCTCTCGTTCGGGCTGTTGACCAGGTCCTCGTAGATCCACACGATCGGCGTCATGAAGAACAGCAGCTGCACGAGGCTCTGGGTGATCGGCAGCAGGTCGCGGAACCGGGTGGTGACGATGCCGAAGGCGAGCGCCACCCAGGCGCCGTTGAGCGCCAGCAGGCCCAGCGCCGGCAGCGCCAGCAGGAGGCTCCAGTTCAGCGGCTGCGGGAAGATCAGCAGCATCACGACGTAGACAACGAGGTTGTGCGCGAAGAACAGCACCTGCCGCCACACCAGCCGGTACACGTGCACGCTGATCGGTGAGGGCAGGTGCTTGATCAGGCCCTCGTTGGCGACGAAGACGTCGGAGCCCTCGCTGATGCATCCCGCGATGAAGCCCCAGATGATGAAGCCGACCAGGATGTAGGGCAGCTGCGTCTCCAGCGGGTTGCCGAAGAGCCCGGCGTACAGGATGCCCAGCGCGACGGCCGTGACCGCCATGCTGATGCTGATCCAGATCGGGCCGAGCACCGAGCGCCGGTAGCGCTGGCGGATGTCCTGCCAGCCGAGGTGGCCCCAGAGCTGCCGCTGCGCCCAACCGGTGCTGAGATCCTCGGCGGCCCGACGCCAGGAGATCGAGGGTGCGGTGCTGGCGGTCACGGCCACGACGCTACCCGGCGGTCGGCGGACAGGACGGCCCGACCGGAGGACGCGGCCGGGCATGTCCGGCCCCGGCCCCGTGCGCCCCAGGAGCGACACGGGCTACCGGTTCCGGGTGACGGCGCCCGACGTCGCCGACCACGTGAGCGTGCCGCCCTGGAACTGCTGGCGGCAGCCGCCGTCGGGCTGGTCGCACTGGATCGCCGCGGCCGGGTAGCCGAGCGGTCCGGCCTGGGCGCCGTCGGCCTGCCAGGCCGCGGCGATCGCCCCCGAAGTGGCGACCGCCCCCGTGGCCGGCGTCCAGATGACCGTGCCGCCCTGGAACTGCTGCGAGCACCCGCTGCTCGGGAGCCCGCACTGCATCGGTGCCGAGGGGACGCCGAGGGGACCGGACTGGGCTCCTTCGCGCAGCCACAGCGTCCGGATGCCGCCGGACGTGGTGTGGGCACCGGTCGCCGCGCTCCAGGTGACCGTCTCGGTCTGGAAGTCCTGGCGGCAGCCGCTCGCGCCGGCGCCGCACACCATGTCCGCCGCGGCGTAGCCGAGCGTCCCGCGCTCCCAGCCCCGGCTGGTCCAGTAGGTCCAGATCGGCCCGGTCACCGGGTGCGCGCCGGTCGCCGGCGACCAGTACACCGAGCCGCCCTGGAACTGCTGGCCGCAGCCGTCGCGGACCATGCCGCAGCCCATGGTCGACGACGGGTACCGCAGGGCCCCGCCCTCGCGCCCGGCGGCGACCCAGGCGTTCCGGATGGCGCCGTTGGTGAACCGGGCACCGGTGGCCGCCGTCCAGGTGACCGTGCCGCCCTGGAACTCCTGCCGGCACCCGCTCTCGTCGGGCGCGCACACCATGTCGGCGGTGGCGTAGCCGAGCGTCCCGCGCTCCCACCCGTTGCTGGTCCAGTAGCTCCAGATGGGCCCGGTCACCGGGTGCGCACCGGTCGCCTCCGTCCAGTAGACCGAGCCGCCCTGGAACTGCTGGCCGCAGCCCTGCAGGACCATGCCGCAGCCCATCGTCGAGGAGGGGTAGCCGAGCCGGCCGGACTCGTGGCCGGCCGCGGCCCACGCGGCGCCGATCGCGCCGTTGGTCACCCGCGCGCCGGCCGACGCCGTCCAGGTGACCGTGCCGCCCCGGAAGGCCTGCCGGCAGCCCTCGGCGCCGCACACCATGGCCGCCACCGGCTTGCCCAGCCGGCCGGTCTCCGCGCCCTCGCGCTGCCACTGGGTCCGGATCGCGCCGGAGGTCGTGAGGACCGTGCCGCCGTCGCCGTCGGCGTCCGCGGTCCAGAACACCGTCTCACCGGTGAAGTCCTGCCGGCACGAGGCGGTGTCGGCGGAGCAGACCATCGGCGAGCTGGCGTACCCGAGGGAGCCGCGCTCCCAGCCGTTGGCGATCCAGTGGTCCCAGATGGGACCGGTCACCGCGTGCGCACCGCTGGCCGGCGACCAGTACACCGAGCCGTGCTCGAACTGCTGCCCGCAGCCGTCGCGGACCATGCCGCAGCCCATCGCCGTCGTCGGGTAGCCCAGGGGCCCGGCCTCCCGGCCCGAGGCGACCCACGCGGCGCGCACCGCCCCGTTCGTGAACAGGGCGCCGGCGTTCGGCGACCAGCTCACGGTGCCGCCCTGGAACTCCTGGATGCAGCCGTCGTCGGTCAGCCCGCAGGTGATCTCCGAGGACGGGTAGCCCAGCACGCCGGTCTCCCAGCCGGTGCCCATCCACACCTGGCGGATCGCCCCGGACGTGGCGTGCGCCCCGGTCGCGGGCGACCAGTAGATGGAGCCGCGCTCGAACTGCTGGCCGCAGCCCTCCCGGACCATCCCGCACAGGGCGACGCTGGTCGCCGCGCCCAGCACCCCGGCGTTGCCGCCGAGGGAGACGTGGTGGTCGGCGATGCGGTCGGCGCCGAGGCTGTAGGTCGACCCGAACCAGTCGGTGAAGTAACCCCAGAAGTTGCGGTTGCCGTACGCCGAGCAGGCGTCGCCGGTGCCCCTGCCGGCGGCCAGCGCCGCCGCGTTGGGCTGGTAGGGCGTGTAGTTGTACAGCCCCGCCGTGGCCTGGTTCTCGATGTAGACGCGCGACGTGCCGCAGGCGGCGTTGGGGTGGAACCGCACGTCGGTCCACTGGCCGGGACGGTGGCCGTAGCGGGTGGGGTTCGCGGCGTACACGCGGAACTGGCGGGCCGCGTTGTAGACCTGGTTGAAGAAGCCGTAGTACTGCGTGTCACAGGCGGCGGTGTCCGGGCAGCCGAAGCCCATGGCGCTGCGGTAGTCCGTCCAGGTCAGGCTGCTGGCGGAGCCGGTGACCAGGCCCTGCTCCTTCTGCAGCATCACCAGCAGCACCCGCTGGTTGATCCCGCAGGAGCGGCCGACCTTCATGATGATCGAGGCGGCGGTCTCGTTCGGGGTCGCGAGGTAGCCCTGGCAGTACGCGTCCGCCGGGCGGTCGGGCGTCGACTCGGTGTAGACCTTGAGGCAGGGTGCGCCGTCGGACCCGGTCTTGCAGGTGGGGTTCTGGTACTGCAGGAAGGCCTGGACGTCGTGGGCGGCCCAGGTGTAGCCGTTGAAGAAGATCGCGTCGCTGATGATGTTCCCGGCCCGGAACTGGGCCATGTCGGCCGCTTCCTCGAGCTCGACCGGCGCGGGCGCCGTCGCGTCGAGCCTGGCCGCGCCCGGCAGCACGGTGACGGCGAGGACCGCGGCGAGCAGGAAGCCGGGGACGAGCCGGAGCCAGGAGCGCCTCACGGGACGGTCACCGAGAAGGGCTCCGACACCGCACGGACCGACGCGGAGTCGTACTCCATGACGCCCTGCCAAGTGCCCTCGAGGCCGGCCGGAACGTCGACCCGGAGGGCGCCGCAGGACGTGGTCGTGGCGTCCGGGAAGGCCTCGCCTTCGCCGGTCAGCTCCCTGTCCCCCTGGACCAGCCGCAACGTGCAGCGGCCGCCGGACGCGACGGTGCTGAGGTAGCCGCCGGCCTCGACCGCGCGGTCGGCGCCGTTCCAGTCGACGTAGCTGACCACGAGGTCGGGATCCGCGGGCCGGTCCTCGTCCAGGGTGGGTGACGCGTCCCTGCCGTCGGCGTAGGTCTCGATCGGCGTGGGCGGCGCCACGGGCGCGGCACCGACGGTCGCGTCCGCCGGGACTCTCTCCAGGTCCGGCCCGGACCCCGTGCACGCCGGCAGACCCACGAGCAACGGCGCGGTGACGGCCACGAGCAGGCCGCGTCGTGCCCTGGCCCGCCGCCCGGACGCGAGGGGCGTCCGGGCACGGCGGCTGGAGAAGAGCGTTCCCATCGAACTTCCTTGCTGGTCAGCACCCGACTCGCGTCGGCAGTCCTCCCGAGTCTGGGGGCGGGAACCTTTCCGTTACCGCTCCGACACGATGTGTGATCGAGATTGCCGGGTCAGGGAGCCGTCGTGACCCGGTTGGTGACCGGCGACCAGACGAGGAGCCCGCCCTCGAAGCGCTGCTCGCACCCGCCGTCCGGCCGCGCGCAGGTCATCGCGCCGGCCGGGAAGCCGAGCGTGCCGCGCTCCCAGCCCTGCGCCATCCAGGCGGTGCGGATGGCGCCGGAGGTGGCGTGCGCCCCGGTGGCCGGCGACCAGTAGATCGAGCCGCCCTGGAACTGCTGGCCGCAGCCGCCCCGCACCATGCCGCACCCGAGGACCGTGGTCGGGTACCGC
>DASQTE010000154.1:0-2691 GCA_035642035.1 Blastococcus sp. | reverse complement strand
CCCGCCGCGACGACGTGACCGCCAGGCTCGTCGCGCTGCCCGGCATCGGGCCGTGGACGGCGGGCTACGTCCGCATGCGCGCCCTCGGCGACCCCGACGCGTTCCTGCCCACCGACCTGGGCGTCCGCCGGGCGCTCGAGGGGCTGGGCGAGGAGGGCCGGCCCCGGGCCGCCGCCGCCCGGGCCGAGGCCTGGCGCCCGTTCCGCGCCTACGCGCTCCAGCACCTGTGGGCCACCCTCGCCGCCCCACCGGCGAGACCCCCGCGGGATCCGGCGCCGGCTCCTACGCCGTCGCCAGGACGGGGTCCGCGGACGACCACGGCGGCCGGTCCTGGGAGGCGGTATGCCGTGACCACGACGCCCGTCGGCGACCTGCTGCTCGTGGCGGACGGCGAGGCGCTGGTCGGGGTCCACTTCCAGCCCGACCGGCGCTGGGGCGTGACGGTAGGCGACAGCTGGGCGCACGACCCCGCGGCCCTGGCGCCGGCGGCCGAGCAGCTGGCCGCCTACTTCGCCGGCGAGCTGACCCGTTTCGACCTCCCCCTCGCCCCGGTGGGCACGCCGTTCCAGAAGGCGGTCTGGGACGAGCTGCTCGCCATCCCCTACGGGGAGACGACCTCGTACCGCGAGCTGGCCGAGCTGTTGGGCCGCCCCGGGAGCGCGCGTGCCGTCGGGGCGGCCAACGCCCGGAACCCGCTGGCGATCGTGGTCCCCTGCCACCGGGTCGTCGGGTCGGACCGGAGCCTCACCGGCTACGCCGGCGGCCTCGACGTGAAAAGGGCGCTGCTGCGCCTCGAGGGCGGCACCCACTGACCGTGGCACATTGACCGTTCGACGCCCGATGATTGAGCCATAACGAAGGAAAATCAGCCGGACAGCATGGTGAACGCCGTCCGGAAACCGGTTTCCCACCACAAGTGTCGGAAAATCCTCCGTTACTGCCGATCACCTCTTGACCCGGGCCCATGTGCGTGGTGCGATCCGGTTCCGTCTCTGCTGTCGGTGCTGTCTCCCGGGCACCCGCAGGTCTGATGGGAACGACGATGTTGGGGTCAATGGGCCGGGGGTCGACGGCCCGAGGAGGGAGACATGCCGATCGCCGAAGCGGCGAGTAGCGGGCGCCAGCGCGCCACGCGAGCCGGGGGCGACGCGCCCGGCGCTCCCCGCAACCGGGTGGGTGCGGAGGACCGGGCCTTCTCGCCACGAGCCCGGCGCCTGGGGGTGGCGTACGTGTGCACCACCCTCCCGCTGGTGGCCGCCGCCGGGCTGTTGGCGCGCAGCACCGACAGTTACCTGGTGGTGTTCGTGCTCAGCAGCGCGGTGTACACGACGCCCGCGCTGACCGTCACGCGCTTCGCCGTGCGGCGGACGTCCGGGGCGTACCGCCAGTCCTGGAAGCTCTGGTACGCCGCCATCGTGTCGATGTACGTGACCGGCACCCTCATGCTTGTGGGCGCCTGGTCCGACTGGGCGGCGCCACCGTGGGTCGGGACGCTGGCCGTCCTCGCCATCGGCGGGTTCCTCACCACGGCGGTCGTTCGGATCTGCCGCACCCGTTCGGGGGGACGGGCGCTCTCGGTCGACGTCACCGAGTGCGTGATCGCCGTGCTCACGGTCAGCGCCCCGGCGGCCCTGGTGTGGGGCGACCGGATCATCCACGCCGAGAACGCCTGGTTCACGATCCCGTCGAGCCTGGCCGCGGTGGCCATGGTGTCCGGCGGCTACTGGGCCTGGTTGCTGTACCTGCGCCTCGGCGACTCCGCCCGCACCACCGAGGCGTGCGGCATCGCCCTGACCGTCGTCGGTGCCTTCAACAGCGTCCTGCAGGTGGCGCAGGGTGTCAGCGACTTCAGGCTGCCGGCCGTGCCGCTCATCGCCCTACAGGGGCTCAGCACGGCGATGCTGCTGCTGGTCCCGCTGCTGACGCCACGCGTCAGTCGGCCGGGGCTGGGCAGCCTCCCGCCCCAGCTGCAGGTCCGGGGCGGCGGCCTGTCCGCCCTCGCCACGCTCGTCGGCCTCCCCTCGCTGCTGGGCGCCACCTGGCTCGTGGCCGACACGCGCCCGTGGGCCGTGCCGTTCACCACCGCGGCGCTGGCGCTGTTGCTCGTGCTGGGCGCGCTGCGCCACCTCGCCACCGTGCGCGAGACCCGTCGGCTCTACAGCCAGGTCGAGGAGGCCGCCCAGCAGCGCCGCGAGCTGCTCACCGCCGTCATGCAGCGGACCGACGAGGACCGGCACCGCGTCGCCGCCCAGCTCCACGAACAGGCGGTGAGCGCCTACGCCTCGTTCGTGTCGTTCATCCAGGCCAGCGGCACCTCGCTCGGCGACCAGTCGCCGCTCACGGCAGCGTCGAGCCGGGTGCGCGACGACCTGGCCCGCCACGCCGACTCGCTGCGCCAGCTGCTGCTCGCCATCGCCCCCCTCGACCGCGGCGCGACCACCGACGGCGCCGCCGCGGCCCGCGACGGAGCGGAGGAGGGCCTGCCGGGCCTCGGTGCCCTGGTCCGGGGGTACCTCGACAGCCTGTACGGCGACCGGCCGGCGCCCCTCCTGCGGGTGTCGATCGCCGGGCGTATCGTCCTCGACTGGACGACCGAGACGATCGCCCTGCGCATCGTCCAGGAGGCCCTCGGGAACGTCCACCGCCACAGCCACGCCCGCAACGTCGACGTGATGATCGACACGGTGGGCG
>DASQTE010000153.1:0-8809 GCA_035642035.1 Blastococcus sp. | reverse complement strand
GCACCGCCTCGCCCGGGGTGGCGGCTCCGCCGGTCCAGCGCGGGTCGGTGCCGTCGGGCCAGGCGTCCGCGGTCAGCGTCGGGACCAGCGGGTGCTCGGGCGCCAGCACCATGTAGGTGGCACCGAACAGCGTGTCGGGCCGGGTGGTGAAGACCTCGATCGTCTGCTCACCGGAGGCGAAGCGGACTCGCGCACCGGCCGAGCGGCCGATCCAGTTGCGCTGCATCAGCTTCAGCGAGTCCGACCAGTCCAGCCGGTCCAGGTCGTCGATCAGCCGGTCGGCGTAGGCGGTGATCCGCATCATCCACTGCTTGAGCGGGCGCCGGAACACCGGGAAGTTGCCGCGCTCGGAGCGCCCGTCGGCGGTGACCTCCTCGTTCGACAGCACCGTGCCCAGGCCGGGGCACCAGTTCACCGGCGCCTCGTGCAGGTAGGCCAGCCGGTGGGCGTCGACCACCCTGCGGCGCGCCACGTCGTCCAGCTCCGCCCACGGCCGGCCGGAGGGGTTCGTGTCCGGCGCCGGCGTGCGCGTCCCGGCGTCCAGTTCAGCGATCAGCTCCTCGATCGGGCGGGCCCTGCCGGCCGTCTCGTCGAACCAGGAGCCGAACAGCTGCAGGAAGATCCACTGGGTCCACTTGTAGTAGCCCGGGTCGATCGTGGCGAAGCTGCGGCGGTCGTCGTGGTCGACGCCCAGGCGGCGCAGCTGGGCCTTGATGGCCAGGATGTTCGCCTCGGTGGTGATCCGCGGGTGCTGCCCCGTCTGGACGGCGTACTGCTCGGCGGGCAGCCCGAAGGCGTCGTACCCCATCGGGTGCAGCACGTTGTCGCCGTCCATCCGGCGGAACCGGCTGGTCACGTCCGTGCCCAGGTAGCCCAGCGGGTGGCCGACGTGCAGCCCGGCACCCGAGGGGTACGGGAACATGTCCATCAGGAAGTACTTGGGCCGGTCCGCCACCCGCTCGAAGCCCGCGCTCAGCCGGCCGGTCGGGTTGGGCGTGTGGAAGGTGCCCTCGGCCTCCCAGCGGTCCTGCCAGGCGAGCTCGATCCGCTGGGCCAGCGCAGGCGTGTAGCGGTGCGGGGGCACGCCTTCGTCCTGCTGGGTGGCGCTGGGCTGGTCGGCCGTCTGGCTCATCGCTCGTGCTCCTGGATCCGGGTACCGGCGGCGGACATCAAAAAACCCCTCACGCAGGAGGGGTCGCCGTGCTGTCTGAACTGGTCAGGTCAGCACGGCCGGGAAAGCAGGAGCCGCTCGGTCACCCGGTCAGCCTACCGCGACGGCCCACTTCCGAGCCCGTCACCTCGGGGAGGCCGGGCCGGGCGCGCCTCCACCTCCTCGACCCGCTCGCAGGGACGGCAACGCTGCACCGGCCGGTCGACCTCGAGGCCGTGTCTTCAGGGGTCGGCGCCCGCGTCGGAATGGCAGGCGCACCAGCGGCTGCGAGGTCCTGCGCTCCGCCGCACCGATGCCGCCCAGTCCGGTCGCCGGTCAGCCGAGCTGGGGCGCCACCTCGCTCGCCACCAGGTCCAGGTGGTCGAGGTCGGAGAGGTCGAGCACCTGCAGGTACACCCGCTCGGCGCCGGCCTCGGCGTAGCGCCCCAGGACGTCGACGGCCTCGGCGGGCGTGCCGGCCACGCCGTGCGCCCGCAGCTCGTCCACCTCGCGCCCGATGGCCGCCGCCCGGCGGGCGATCTCCGCCTCGTCCTTGCCCACGCAGAGGACCAGCGCCGAGCTGCAGACCATCGACGCCGGGTCGCGGCCGGCCTCGGCACACGCCTCGCGGACGCCGCCGAAGAGCCGGGCGTTGTCGGCAGCGGACCTGAACGGGACGTTGAACTCGTTGGCGTACCGGGCGGCCAGGTGCGGGGTGCGCTTCTTGCCGGCGCCGCCCACCAGGACGGGGATGCCACCCCGCTGCACGGGCTTGGGAAGGGCCGGGGAGCCGGAGATCCGGTAGTGCTCGCCGGCGAAGTCGAAGGTCTCCCCCGCCGGGGTGCTCCAGAGGCCGGTGACGACGGCGAGCTGCTCCTCGTAGCGGTCGAACCGCTCGCCGAGCGACGGGAACGGGATGCCGTAGGCGGTGTGCTCGGCCTCGAACCAGCCCGCCCCGATGCCGAGCTCCACCCGTCCGCCGCTCATCTGGTCCACCTGCGCGACCGAGATCGCCAGCGGTCCGGGCAGCCGGAAGGTGCCGGCGCTCATGAGCGTGCCCAGACGGATCCGGCTGGTCTCCCGCGCCAGCCCGGCCAGCGTCACCCAGGCGTCCGTGGGACCGGGCAGCCCGTCGCCGCCCATCGTCAGGTAGTGGTCGGACCGGAAGAAGGCGTCGAAGCCGGTCTCCTCGGTGCGCCGGGCGACGGCGAGCAGGTCGTCGTACGTGGCGCCCATCTGGGGCTCGGTGAAGATGCGCAGCAGCACGCGCCGACGCTAACCAGCGAGGGTCGCTCCCGCCCCCCGGGGACCTCGGGGGTGTGCTCGCCGCCCGGACCGGGCAGGATGCTCGGCAGACGATCAACTCGGAGGTGCAGCTCGTGTTCCGCAAGAAGACGCGTGGTCAGGTCATCGGTGCCGAGCTCCAGGAGGCCTTCGCCCACATCGGGATAGCGGCCACCGAGGCCGGCCATCTCGCGGCCGAGCAGCTGGGACCGCGCGTCACCGCGGCCCGTGAGGCGGCCGGTCCGGCGCTCGACGCCGCCCAGAAAGCCGCCGCCGTGAAGGTGGCACCCAAGGTGGCCGCCGCCATGGCAGTGGCCGCCCCGGCCGTGGCGTCGGCCCGCCACGCGGTCGCGCCAGGTGTCGAGGCAGCGAAGGAGCGCGTGGAGGCCGCCCGGGAGGTGCTCACCCCCCGGTTCGAGGCCGCCCGCGACTCCGCCGGTCCGCGGGTGGTCTCCGCGGTGACCGCCGCGCAGGCCGCCGCGGCCAAGGCCGCGGCCGACCTCGCGCCGCACGTCGAGGCGGCTCAGAAGGCCGCCCAGAGGGCGCTGCACGACGACGTCGTCCCGCGGTTCGAGGCAGCGCAGACCGCTGCGCTCGCCTACGCCCTGCCTCGGGCCGTCGCCGCCCGTGATGCGGTGACGCCGGCCCTGGAGAGCGCCAAGGAGGCCCTCGCCGCCGGGGTCGACAGCGCGCGCAGCGAGCTGGAGGCACGCCGGGCGGAGGTGGCCGCCGCCGCGGCCGAGTCGACCCGCAGGGCACGTAAGAAGGCGAAGCGGGCCCGCAAGGTGGCCGTCAAGAAGCACCGGGAGCTCGAGCGGAAGCTCGCCGCCACGGCGACGCAGGTGAGGCGGAAGCCCGCGGTGGAGACCTCGCCGCGACGCTGGCCGTGGGTGTTCGCGGCCCTCGCCCTGGGTACCGCGGCATTCGTCCTGCTGCGCCGCAAGAAGGACGACGCCTGGACCCCCGCCCCCGTGGGCGACGGTCCGGTGCCCAGCTACCGAGAGGACCCCGTGCCCAGCTCCGACAGCACCTCCGGCAAGACCGTGTCCACCGCCGACACGACCGGCGACTCGGCCCCCGCCGAGTCCGACATGGGCGTCCGCGACGCCCAGCTCGTCGACGGCGACGGCCCCGACGAGACCACGGTCAACGGCTCCGACGCCCCCGAGCCCTTCACCTCCGGTGGCGGGGCCGACGAGGGCCCGACGGCGGGCCCGGACAGCCGCCAGGTCTGAGCACCTCGTCACACCGACGCCCCCGTCGCCTCCGGGCCACGGGGGCGTCGTGCGTCCGGGAGTACCGTGGAGATCATGAGCGAGCCCGCCGTCACGACGTCCTCCTCGGGATCGACGATCGAGCCGGCCGGCCGCAAACTCCTGCGCCTCGAGGTCCGCAACAGCCAGGTGCCCATCGAGCGCAAGCCCGAGTGGATCAAGACCCGGCTCAAGACCGGCCCGGAGTACACCGAGCTGAAGTCGCTGGTCCGCCGCGAGGGCCTGCACACGGTCTGCGAAGAGGCCGGCTGCCCCAACATCTACGAGTGCTGGGAGGACCGGGAGGCCACCTTCCTCATCGGCGGCGACCAGTGCACGCGGCGCTGCGACTTCTGCCAGATCGACACCGGCAAGCCGGCCGAGTTCGACGCCGACGAGCCCCGCCGGGTCGCCGAGAGCGTGGCCACGATGGGCCTGCGGTACGCCACCGTCACCGGCGTCGCGCGCGACGACCTGCCCGACGGCGGCGCGTGGCTCTACGCCGAGACGGTCCGGCAGATCCACGCGCAGCTGCCCGGCTGCGGCGTCGAGCTGCTCATCCCCGACTTCAACGCCGACCCCGACCAGCTCGCCGAGGTGTTCTCCTCCCGGCCGGAGGTGCTCGCGCACAACGTCGAGACCGTGCCGCGCATCTTCAAGCGCATCCGCCCCGGCTTCCGCTTCGACCGGTCCCTGGCAGTGATCACCGCTGCTCGCGAGGCCGGCCTGGTCACCAAGTCGAACCTGATCCTCGGCATGGGCGAGGAGCCGCACGAGGTCGTCGAGACCATGCAGGCGCTGCGCGAGGCCGGCTGCGACCTGCTCACGATCACGCAGTACCTGCGTCCCTCCCCCCGCCACCACCCCGTGGTCCGCTGGGTGAAGCCCGACGAGTTCGTCGGTTTCCAGGCCGAGGCGGAGCGGATCGGCTTCCCCGGCGTCCTGGCCGGGCCCCTCGTGCGCAGCTCGTACCGCGCCGGCCGGCTGTACCAGCAGGCCATCGAGGCCCGGGGTCTGACGCCCACGGTCTGAGTTTTGCCGGCCCGCTGCAGGGGCCCGCCGCGAGCTTGCGAGTGGTGGGTGGCAGCGGGTCCTTAAGCTGGGGGCATGGCACGCAGCAAGCCCACAGACGCGACCTCTCCGAGCGGCAAGGCCGGACGCGGTCCGAAGGACGGTGGGCGCGGTCGCACGTCGGGCGCGACGGCCGCTTCGGGCAAGGCGCCCAAGCTCGACAAGAAGGGCCAGCCGAAGGTGGGCCGGCTGAAGAAGCTGGGCGGCCAGGCCCGCATGATCAAGCAGGCCTACTCGCTCACGCGCAGGAACGACCCGAAGCTCCCCTGGATCATGCTGATCTGGTTCGTGGCGGTCGCCGCGGTGGTCGAGCTCATCGGCATCCTGTTCGGCTCCCCCTTCATCTTCCTGCCGCTGGCGCTGATCACCGGTGGTCTGGCCGCCCTCGTCGTCTTCGGCCGGCGGGCCCAGGGGTCGGCCTACCGCCAGGTCGAGGGGCAGCCCGGCGCGGCCGCATGGGTGCTCGAGGGCATGCGCGGTGACTGGCGGGTCACCTCCGGCGTCGCCGGCACCCAGCAGATGGACGCCGTCCACCGGGTCCTCGGCCGGCCCGGCGTCATCCTCGTGGCCGAGGGCGTCCCGGCCCGGGTGCGTGGCCTGCTCGCCCAGGAGAAGAAGAAGGTCGCCCGCGTGGTCGGCGACGCCCCGATCTACGACATCGTCGTCGGCGACGAGGAGGGGCAGATCCCGCTGCGGAAGCTCAGCAACCACGTGATGAAGCTGCCGCGCAACCTGTCCGCCGGCGAGGTCAACGCGCTCGGCAAGCGCATGAGCGCCCTGGGCGGCGCCCGCATGCCCGTGCCCGGCGGCCCGCTGCCCGGCGGCAAGCAGATGTCGATCAGCCAGCGCCAGGTGCGCCGCCGCGGCTGAGCTCCTCGTCCCTGCGGCTCAGTCCCGGACGACGGCGGTGTCGGTGAGGCGGTCGTGCAGGCCGCGCCCGTCGGCGTCGACCAGCAGAGCCGGGACCAGCAGGCACAGCAGCGCGGTGCGGACGACGGCGCGCCACAGGGCCAGCCGCTGACCCGGTCGCGGATGGGCCAGCCGCAGGCCGCGCAGCCGCATGCCGGGCGTCTGCCCGAAGACGGCGAGGGTGAGCACCGTGACCACCGCGAAGGCGACCAGCGCCCAGTTGCCCGGCAGGTCGGGGGCGGTGAACAGGCCGGCGACCAGCGCGGACCCCAGTGCGTCCACGAGGAACGCGACGACCCGGGTGCTGAAGCCCGCCAGCGACCCCGGGCCCTCGCCGGGCAGCCCCAGAGAGGCGCCGCGGGCGCGATCCTGAGAGGGTGGCTGCACGTCACTCACCATGCAGCCAGCGTAGAGAAAGGACCACCCCTCCCCCGCACCTCGCATGCCCGGTGCGGATTCTTGGAGGGTGGCCGTGACCGGCGACACGCCGGGACCGTTGTTACGCCGCCGAAACACTCGGGACACCGGGGGGCAACTCCCCCCTCGTAACTTGCGGTTCGGTAGTTCGCCCAATCCCGGAGGATCGATGTTCACCAGCCCCGACGAGGTCGCCGCCTACATCCGCGACAACGACGTCGAGTACGTCGACGTCCGTTTCTGCGACCTTCCCGGCGTCATGCAGCACTTCACCATCCCGGCGTCGTCGTTCGGCGAGGACACGTTCTCGGAGGGGCTGGGCTTCGACGGCTCGTCGATCCGCGGGTTCCAGGCGATCAACGAGTCGGACATGCTGCTGCTGCCGGACGCGAACAGCGCCTTCCTCGACCCGTTCCGCCGGCACAAGACGCTGAACGTCAACTTCTTCATCCACGACCCGATCACGCGTGAGGCCTACAGCCGCGACCCGCGCAACGTCGCGAAGAAGGCCGAGGCCTACCTCGCCTCCAGCGGGATCGCCGACACCGCGTACTTCGGCGCCGAGGCCGAGTTCTACATCTTCGACTCGATCCGGCACGGCACCGGCATCAACGAGGGCTACTACCACATCGACGCCGTCGAGGGCTCCTGGAACACCGGTGCCCTGACCGGTGAGAACGGCGGCCCCAACCTGGGCTACAAGACCCGGCCCAAGGGCGGTTACTTCCCGGTCGAGCCCTACGACCACCAGAGCGACCTGCGCTCCACCATGATGACCAACCTGACGCGGGCCGGCCTGCAGCTCGAGCGCGGCCACCACGAGGTGGGCACCGGCGGGCAGGCGGAGATCAACTACAAGTTCGACACGCTGCTGCGCTCGGCCGACAGCCTGATGCTGTTCAAGTACGTCATCAAGAACACCGCGTGGGCCGAGGGCAAGAGCGTCACGTTCATGCCCAAGCCGCTGTTCGGCGACAACGGCTCCGGCATGCACTGCCACCAGAGCCTCTGGATGGACGGCGAGCCGCTCTTCCACGCCGAGACCGGCTACGCGGGTCTCTCCGACATGGCGCGGCACTACATCGGTGGCCTGCTCAAGCACGCGCCGTCGCTGCTGGCGTTCACCAACCCGACCGTCAACAGCTACCACCGGCTGGTGCCGGGCTACGAGGCGCCGATCAACCTCGTCTACTCGGCCCGCAACCGCTCGGCCTGCACCCGCATCCCGATCTCGGGTGACAGCCCCAAGGCCAAGCGCATCGAGTTCCGCGTGCCCGACCCGTCGGCCAACCCCTACCTCGCCTTCTCGGCGATGCTGATGGCCGGCCTCGACGGCGTGAAGAACAAGATCGAGCCGCCGGCGCCGGTCGACAAGGACCTCTACGAGCTGCCGCCCGAGGAGGCCCTCGGCATCGAGAAGGTGCCCGCGTCGTTGGACGCCGTCCTCGACCGGCTCGAGGTCGACCACGACTACCTCATCGACGGCGGGGTGTTCACCCCCGACCTCATCGAGACGTGGATCGAGTACAAGCGGGAGAACGAGATCGACCCGATCCGTCTGCGCCCGCACCCGCACGAGTTCGCGATGTACTACGACATCTGAGCGAGGGGGGCTACACCGCCCCTGACCTGCACGTTCGCGCAGCCCTCGCCAGGCTTCCCCCTGGATTCCCCCTGGCGGGGGCTGCGCTGCGCCCGGCACAGGGCCCGCGCACCCCCGTGACGGGCGCGACGGACGGGTCCCGAGCAACCCGGGTCGTCCGGGCGACTGCCGTGCTCGCCGGGTTCCGGACCGACAGTCCGGTGAACATCGACCTGTCGGTCCCGATCTGGACCATCGAGCACGTCGCGGCCGCCTTCCACCTCTCGGTGGACGCCGCCCGCGAGTACACCTACCGCGAGAACTTCCCCCGCCACTCGCCGACTACGTCGCCGACATCAACGCCGGAAAGCGCCCGCGGTGCCGTCCCGTCCTGCGCAGGGACTACGTCGCCGACCTCACACGCCGCGTTGCCGGCCCCGCGGCCCGAGGCAACCGACGCTGCCGCGACGGCGACAGGCCGCCGGTGAGCGGTGGCGCCGGCGATACCGTGCGGGGACACGTCCGGCCCCTCCAGCGCAAGCTCACCGCCCCCGACCGGCGCGGCTTCGTCGGCGGCGCCCGCGAGTTGGGCGTTCAGTAGCAGGCGCGCGGACGGCGCCGAGCCCCTGGGGCTGGCAGCCGTCACCCAGATGAGGTGGACCCCGGGCCGTGTCGTTCAGCCTGTCCTAGCCGATCGATCGCCACGTCCGTGCAGATGCACGTCCCCGAGGTCACAACCTGCCGCGCTGGAGATGTCCGGGCCGACCGGTGAGCGTGACGTTCACCCGCGGGGGATGAGGGCCGCGATCGCACGCTCGGCGACGCTCGAGGAGTCCCGTTCCGGTGCACCGTGCCGGGCTGCCCGCACCCAGGTGGGTGCCACCGAGGAGGAACGATGACGACGACGGCGACGGGCACCTCACGCCCGGGCATGGCGGTCGGCCCGACGAGCGAGTTCAGCTTGTTCTTCCGGGTCATCCCCGGCCACGGCGAGGCCCTGCGGGCGGCGCTGCGCGACCTTCAGGACACCCCCGGCTACCGGCCCGGCGACTACGACGTGGCCATCAAGACCATCCACGAGGCGAGGTTCGTGCTGTTCGACGACGACACGCGGCTGGCGTTCGTGACCAGCTTCGACGGTCC
>DASQTE010000152.1:0-3975 GCA_035642035.1 Blastococcus sp. | reverse complement strand
CCCGCCGGCACAGAGCCGCTCGGCTACTCCCGGCTCGTGGCGCCGATGCTCTGGCTCTGGATCTTCGGCTCCGCGGTCGAGGTCGTCGTCCTCGACGTCCTGCTCAGCCGCTGGTGGACGCCGCTGCGCATCCCGCTCCTGGTCCTCGGTGTGTGGGGACTGGTCTGGATGCTGGGGATGATGGCCGCCTACCGGGTGCGCCCCCACCTGCTCGGCGAGCACACCCTGCAGGTGCGCGACGGCATCCACGCCCGGGTCGACGTACCCCTGGAGCGGATCGCCGCCGTACGCTCCGTCGAGCACGAGCTGCCCGGACTCCTCCGGTCGGTGCACGTGGAGGGCGACGAGCCCGGGGCGCTGCTGCTCGTCGGCGTCGGCAGCCGCACCAACCTCGAGCTGGTCCTCACCGAGCCGACCACCCTGCAGACACCACGCGGCCCGGCCACCGTGTCCCGGGTCGGGATGTGGGTGGACGAGCCGCGGGACGTGGCGGCGAAGCTCAGGCCCCTGCTGTCTGCACCTCTTCGCTGATGGCCTCGACGACCGCGGCAGCCGCACCCGCGGTCGACGCCTCGTGGTCGAGGGCGGCGATGAAGCGCTCGGCGTCGAGGGCCGCGGCACAGCCGGTGCCGGCGGCGGTGATCGCCTGGCGGTAGTGGTGGTCGACCAGGTCGCCGGCGGCGAAGACGCCGGGCAGGTTGGTCGTCGTCGACGGGTGGTCGACGAGGACGTAGCCGTCGTCGTCGAGGTCGACCTGCCCCGTCAGCAGCTCGGAGCGGGGGTCGTGTCCGATCGCGATGAAGAGGCCGGTGACGTCGAGCTGGCGCTCCGCGCCGGTGATCGTGTCGCGCAGGGTGATCGACTCCAGCCGGTCGGCGCCGTTGATCGAGGCGACCTCGGCGTTCCACACCATCTCGAGCTTGGGGTCGGCGAACGCCCGCTCCTGCATGATCTTGGAGGCGCGGAGCTCGTCGCGGCGGTGGATCAGGTAGACCTTTGAGCCGAAGCGGGTGAGGAAGGTGGCCTCCTCGATCGCGGAGTCGCCGCCGCCGACGACCGCGATGGCCTGCTCGCGGAAGAAGAAGCCGTCACAGGTGGCGCACCAGGAGACGCCGCGGCCGGACAGCTCCTCCTCGCGCGGCAGGCCGAGCTTGCGGTAGCCGGAGCCGGTCGCGAGGATCACCGACCGCGCGGTGTAGGTGTCGGTCGCCGTCTTCACGACCTTGACGTCACCGGTGAGGTCGACCTCCACGACGTCGTCGGAGACCAGCTCGGCGCCGAAGCGCTCGGCCTGGGCCCGCATCTCGTCCATCAGCGCCGGACCCATGATCCCGTCGCGGAAGCCGGGGAAGTTCTCGACCTCGGTGGTGTTCATCAGGGCACCGCCGGCGGTCACCGAGCCCTCGAAGACCAGGGGTTCGAGCGCGGCACGGGCGGCGTACACCGCGGCCGTGTAGCCCGTGGGCCCCGAGCCGATGATGATGACGTTGCGCGTCGCCGAATCGGGGGTGGTGGTCTCGCTCATGGGGGTCAGTCACTCCTGGGTGGGGCTGGGGATCGGGTCGTTCGTACGTCGTTCTCAACCGATCGTAGGCCAGCGTTCTTCCCGTCGGGGCGGGCGCGGGGTCAGGGTGCGGGCAGCGTGAGCGTACGCACGGCCTGCGGGTCGCCGCAGACGTAGAGGTCGACCTGCTGCGTGGCTCCGTCCGGACGCCGGAAGACGACCAGCCCGACCTGGCCGTCTACCTCGGCGACCACCCGGCGGCCGCGGCCCAGGGGCGGCAGGGAGCAGCCGCTGAGCGCGTCGGCGGATCCCGTGCTGCCCGGCCGCTGGGTGCCGCTCGCGCGGAGGCCCAGCAGGTCCTCGTCGAGGCCGACGTCCGTCGAGGACAGCGTGGGATAGTCCCTGAGCGGGGCCGACGGGGATCTCTTCAGCGACTCCGGTGCCAGCTCCGAGTCCGCAGAGTCCGACCCGTCCTCGCTCGCGCCGAACTCACGCTGGGACGTGGCCGAGTCACCGCCGGCGGCCGACCCGGAGTCGTCGCTGCCCTGCATGCGGGGGAGGCCCTGCCCGATCGCCACCCCGGCGACCACGACCGCGGCCGCGGCGAGCAGCCCGACACCGGCCGCGCGCCGACGCCTGGCACCCAGGTCGACGACGGGCGCGGCAGGGGCGTTGCCGGCGCGCTCCGAGACCAGGGAGGCGAGGGTGTCGTCGAGGCGCGCGACGACCTCGGGAGGGGTGGACCCGTCGTGACGCGCGTCGGCGAGCAGGCGTCGTACGGCTTCCTGCTCGGGGGTCAGGCCGGACGGATCGGTCATCGGGTCACCTCCTTCGGACGGGGGGACGTGGGTGCGGGCGGGACTGAGCAGTGCGGGTCAGGGCCCGGGCGTGGGCGCCGGGGTCCGGCGTTCAGGACGCGGGCGGGCCACGAGGCCGCACGGAGGGTTGGACGGGACCGTCCGGGGGAGGGTTCCCGTGAGGCGGGCCACCGTTCGGACGGTGGAGGTCGACGAGCAGGGCGGCGAGCCGCTTCCGCCCCCGCGAGCAGCGCGACTTGATCGTGCCCTCCGCGCAGCCCAGCATCTCGGCGACCTCGGCGACGGGGTAGCCCTCCATGTCGACCAGGACCAGGGCGGCGCGCTGGTCGGCCGGGAGCGTGGCCAGGGCGGCGAGGACGCGACGGCGGCGCTCGGCGTCCTCGGCGGCAGCCTCCGGCTGGTCGTCGTGCTCGGCCGTCGCGACCAGGGTGCCGCGGTCCTCGACGTCGTCGGGCAGCGCCTCGAACCGCCGGATCTTCGCGGCCCGGATCCGGTCGAGGCACGCGTTGACGACGACCCGGTGGAGCCACGTCGTCACCGCCGCCTCGCCGCGGTAGGAGCCGGCCCGGCGGAAGGCGGCGATCATGCCGTCCTGGAGCCCGTCGGCGGCGTCCTCCGGGTTGCCCATGGTGCGCAGGGCGACCGCCCACAGCCGGTCGCGGTGGCGGGCGAAGAGCTCACCGAAGGCCTCGGCGTCCCCGTCGACGTGGGCCTGCAGCAGTGCCTGGTCGGAACGGTCGCCCGTCACCGGGGTGATCATCCGAGCACCTGCACCTCGGAGATGGTGCCGCGGAACTCGTCACCGACCGGCGGGAGGAGGGTCAACCAGATCGTGACGTAGCGGCCCGATACCGCCTCCTCCATGCTGATCGTGAGGGCCCCGGTGCCGGACGCGGTGCCGACGGGCGTGAGCCCGGCGACGCCGGTGGGCGCCTCGGAGGTGACGTAGGCCGCCAGCGACGTCGGTCCCCCCTCGGTGGTGACCACGACCTGGCGCACCCCCTTCGTGGCGCCGAGGTCGACGACCAGTCCGACACCGGTCTTGAGCCCCGTGGGACCGAAGTTCTGGAGGTAGCTCGACGTGCTCCACGACGTCGCTGGGTCCCCGTCGAGGACGTTGGCGACGGACTCGGGGTTCTCCTGCTGGCCGTCGGTGCCCTGGGGGTCGAAGTCGTCGGCGACCAGGTCGGTGAACGGCGTCGGCTCCGCCACGCTCGGGCTCGTCGTCGTGGTGGGGTCGTCGCCTTGTTCCGCGCTGGGCGGCTTGAGGCCGAGCTGGTAGGCCGCCACCGCGGCCACCATCACCAGGACGCAGACCCCGACGATCATCGCGAGCCGGATCCAGCTGCGGCCGGGCACCTGGTCGCCGGTGTCCTCGAGTCCGTCATCGGTGCCCCAGCGGTCGTCGGACCAGGAGCTCGAGGCCCAGGAGCCGGTGTCGCGCCCGATGGGCCGGACGCCGGAGTCGCGGCTGGAGTCCTGGGAGGCGTCCCAGGGCCAGTAGTCCGGGCCGCCCGAGGTGGCTCGGGCGCCTGGGCGTGGTCGGCGTACGGGCTCGCCGGCAGGCGGGTCGGGCGCGAAGAGCGGCTTGGGCTCCGGATCCGCCAGCGGGGGAGGGGGCGCCGGCCGGTCGGCGCGCGCACGCAGCCAGTC
>DASQTE010000151.1:0-5373 GCA_035642035.1 Blastococcus sp. | reverse complement strand
CGGGGCCGGTCACGACCGCCACGACGCCGGCGTCGCGGAACTGGTCGGCCATCTCCGCCGCGGTCAGCTGCCGGGACACCGCGACGGTCCCCACACCGGCCAGGATCCCGGCGGCATGGGTCATGAGGGTGGGGGCGAGGTTCTCGCCGACCACCGCCACCCGGTCGTCGGGCCCGCCGGCGACGGACAGCAGCTCGCCCCCGGCCGCGTCCACCTGCGCCGCGACCTGCGCCCACGTCAGGACGCCCCTGTCGTCGGCCAGCGCCAGCCCATCCGGGTCGTCGCCGGCACGCACCTCGATGCCACCGAGTCGCTGCACGGCCGCTCCTTCCGCCGGTGCACTACAGTTCCCCACAACTGTAGTCAACGTCAAGAAACCCCGCGGGCCGGCGGCGCGCGGAGCGGAGGCGCCATGACCACGACCGAACGTCCCTTCCGGTTCGCCGTCCAGGCCTACCGGCCCGAGTCCGGCGCCGCCTGGCGGGAGCTGGCGCGCCAGGTGGAGGGCCTGGGGTACTCCGCCCTGCACACCTCCGACCACTACCTGGGCCCCGGGCCCGTCTCCGATGCCACGGGGCACCGGCCGGTGACCCTGGCGCCGATCCCGGCGATGGCCGTCGCCGCCGAGGTGACGAGCACGCTGCGGATCGGGTGCCGGATGTTCTGCGTCGGCTACCACTCGGCCTACGTCCTGGCCAAGGAGATCGCCACGCTCGCAGAGCTGTCCGGCGGCCGCACGGAGGTGGGGCTGGGGGCCGGGTGGCTGGAGGCCGAGTACGAGGCGATGGGTATCCCGTTCCCGCCCGCGGGGCAGCGGATCGGGCACCTCGCCGAGTTCGTCGACCTGCTCGAGGACTTCTTCGCCGGCCGCCCGGCCGACACCCGCGGCGCGCACGTCACCGTGACGGGGATGTCGCCGCTCCCGCTCCTCGAGAGCCCGCCGCCGATCACCATCGGCGGCGGCGCCCCGCGGATCCTGCGACTGGCCGGGGCGAAGGCCTCAGTGGTGAGCATCAACTTCAACAACCGGTCCGGCGTCATCGGCGCCGACAGCGTGACCTCCTCCGGCCACGAGGAGACCCTCCGGAAGGTGGGGTGGGTCGAGGAGGGGGCAGGGGAACGCTTCGGGGACGTGGAACTCGAGTTCGGTGCGTACTTCCTCGCCGTGGAGGGCGGTGCGACGACCGAGGAGCAGCTCGCGGAGCAGACCGGCATGGCGGGGGAGGAGCTCCGGACGTTCCCGCACGCGCTCGTCGGCTCCGTCGACGCGATCTGCGAGGAACTGGAGCGCCGCCGCGAGGTCTACGGGTTCTCCTACGTCACCGTCGGCGACCGGGCGGTCGAGGCCTTCGCCCCGGTGGTGGACCGGCTCACCGGGCGCTGAGCTCCCGGAACCCCCCTTGGCCCGTCTCACCGCGGCGCGGGGAGCACCTGACCGCTCTGGGCGGAGACGCCACCGTCGACCGGCAGCGCCACCCCGGTGACGAACGACGCCGCCGGCGAGAGCAGGAAGGCGACGACGGCGGCCACCTCCCCGGCCGCGGCCCAGCGCTGCAGGGGCACCACGCTGCGCAGCGCCTCGTAGCGGGCGCGGTCGCCCTCCTCGATCCGCCGGGTCATCCCGGTCGACACCGGGCCAGGGCACACGGCGTTGACCCGGACCCCGTCGGCGGCGACATCGAGGGCGACGGAGCGCACGAGGTTGACCGCGCCCGCCTTCGCCGCGGCGTAGGGCCACCGGTTCGGCTCGCCCCCCAGCGCCGTCACCGACGCGGTGACCACGACGGCACCGCGCGAGGCCCGCAGCGCCGGGAGGGCCGCGCGCAGGCCGAGGACGACGGAGCGCAGGTTGACGTCGACGCACGCGTCGAAGATCGCGAGGTCGAGCTCGTCGATCGGTCCCGACGCGGGAGCCCCCGCGTTGAGCACCAGCCCGTCCAGCCGGCCGAACGCCTCCTGCGCCGCGGCCACCGCCGCGACGTTGTCGGCCTCGGAGGTGACGTCCCCCGCCACCGCCCGTGCGCGCCCGGTCCCGGCGAGCCACCCGAGCGCGCCGGGGTCGCGGTCCAGCGCGACGACGGCACCGCCCTGCTCGAGGAGGAGCTCGACGGTGGCCCGGCCGATACCGGAGGCCGCGCCGGTGACGAGCGTGACCGGCCCGCTGCCGGCGGTCATGCCGACCCGCCCGGGGTGACCCTCGCGTCCACGGGGGTGGGCCGGGCGCGGGCCCACGCCCGGGCGTCCGCGGACGCCACCCAGTCCACCGCGCCGCCGATGAGCCGGCGGTAGCCGGGCAGGCCGAAGGTGGCGCCGCTGTCCCCGGGCTGCACGTAGACCACCGGGCTGCCCGCCGCCGAGGTCGCCCACGCCACCAGGTCGCTGGCCGGCGGGTGGCCGGTGCAGTCCGGCGCGGCGTCCTCCCCGTGGAGGACGTGCTCGTAGGTGGAGACGAAGCGGGCGGGGGAGACGTCGGCGTCGTGGCGGACGAGCGGCACCACGCGGTCCTCGAAGACCGGGCAGCAGTACAGCTCGTCGGTCAGGGAGAAGTCGCCGAGCCCCGCGCACACCGGGTGGTCGGGCGCGACCACGCGCGCGGTGTAGTCGGTGATCCTGGTTCCCGACGACGGCCAGTCCCGGCCGTGCAGCTTCCCCGACGCGTAGAGGAACCGACCGCCGAGGGCATCCGCCCACCCGTCCCAGGCCGGCCAGCCGGACAGCGCGTGGTGCGTGGCGACGACGCCGATGCCGCGCTCCAGCAGCCCGGCGACCGCGGCCGCCACCGCGGGCTCCGGGCCCCGCGGGTGCGGCGGTTCGCCACGGCGGAGATGCAGCCCGGGGAGGTCGTGCAGCAGGAGGGCGTCCCACGCGTCGGCGTGACGAGGGTCCAGCCAGGCCTGTGCCGACGGCTGCACGGCGTGCGCCCAGACCCAGCCCCGGGCGTCGGCCAGGGCCGCGACCATCCCGAGCAGCGCGTCGAGGTCCACCCGGTGACCACCGGTCACCACGAGCACCCGCACGGGGCCGTCGGAAGCTCTCTGGCCCATCGGCGCTCCTCGAGGAGATGGGGTGTTCAGTGCTGCGGGCTTACTGTAACTTCTCACCAGTAACGGACGTGACCCGTCCCACAGGGACGGGTCCTGCACGCCGGCCCGACAGGGCCGGCCGGCGGAAGGCGGGCACATGGCAGAGGCCGGGGGAACCGCGACCGTGGTCGGTGACGCGCCGACCGTCGAGGGGTTCGGCGCCGAGGAGCTGCTGGACCTCCACAGGCGGATGGTGCGGATCCGCGTCTTCGAGACGGAGGCAGGCCGGCTGATGGAGGCCGGCCTGCTGCCCGGGTTCCTGCACCTGTACGTGGGCCAGGAG
Source organism: Blastococcus sp. (assembly GCA_035642035.1). Classification (GTDB taxonomy): domain Bacteria; phylum Actinomycetota; class Actinomycetes; order Mycobacteriales; family Geodermatophilaceae; genus Blastococcus_B. The sequence goes on along the minus strand of DASQTE010000151.1, from coordinate 2,007 downwards.
GCGGTCGCCGCCGGCGCGATGGCGACCCTCACCGACGCCGACCAGATCACCTCCACCCACCGCGGTCACGGGCACGCCGTCGCGAAGGGCGCCGCGTTCCGGCCGATGTTCGCCGAGCTGTTCGGCCGGGTCGACGGCTATTGCCACGGCCGGGGCGGCAGCATGCACATCAACGACCTCTCGATCGGCATGCTCGGCGCCAACGGGATCGTCGGCGCCGGGCTGCCGATCGCGGTCGGGGCGGCGTTCGCCAGCTGGTACCGCGACGACGGCGGCATCGCGATGACCTTCTTCGGGGACGGCGCGAGCAACATCGGCGCGTTCCACGAGGCGGCCAACATGGCCGCCGTCCTGAAGCTGCCGGTCGTCTTCGTCTGCGAGAACAACGGCTACGCCGAGTTCACCGCGCAGGACCGGCACATGCTGCTGACCGACGTGGCCGACCGGGCCGCCGCCTACGGCATGCCGAGCGAGATCTGCGACGGGATGGACGCCGTCGCGGTGCGGCTGGCCTGCCAACGGGCGGTCGACCGGGCCCGGGCCGGTGAGGGCCCGACCCTCGTCGAGGCCAAGACCTACCGCTACTACGACCACCAGGGTGTCAAGGGCCTCCGCCGGCCCTACCGCACCGAGGAGGAGGTCGAGGCCTGGAAGAAGCGCGACGCCATCGAGCTGCTCGAGGCGCGTGCCGCGGCCGACGGCGTGGTCGAGGCCGCGGCGTTCGCGCAGGTGTGGGAGGAGACCCGCGCCGACTCCGACGACGCGATCGCCTTCGCCCAGGCCAGTCCGCTGCCGGACCCCTCGACGCTGACCCGGAACGTCTACAGCGACTGAGCCACCGTCCGGATCCCGACCGCCTTCCACAGGAGGAGCCTGCATGGCCGTGCGCGAGCTGACCTACGTCAAGGCCTACAACGAGGCCCTGCACCAGGTCATGCACGAGGACGAGAGCGTCTTCGTCGTCGGGGAGGACGTCGCCGGCTACGGCGGGGTCTTCCGCATGTACGACGGGCTGCTCGAGGAGTACGGCGCCCGCCGGATGATCGACACCCCGATCTCGGAGATGGCGATCGTCGGGCTCGGTGTCGGCGCCGCCTCCCGCGGCCTGCGCCCCGTCGTCGACATCATGTTCATGGACTTCCTCGCCGTCTGCCTCGACCAGGTGGTCAACCAGGCGGCGAAGATGAAGTTCATGTTCGGCGGGGAGGTCCGCGTGCCGATGGTGGTCACCGTCGCCTCCGGCGCCGGTCTCTCGGCCGGCGCGCAGCACAGCCAGAGCCTGGAGGCCTGGCTCGCGCACACGCCCGGCCTGAAGGTGGCGATGCCGTCGTCGGCCCACGACGCCAAGGGCCTCATGGTGTCCGCCGTCCGGGACGACAACCCGGTGATCATGATGCTGAACAAGAAGCTGCTGGGCGCCAAGGGCGACGTGCCCGAGGAGATCTACGCTGTGCCCTTCGGCGAGGCGGCCACCCTCCGGGAGGGCTCGGACGTCACCGTCGTCGCGCTCGGTCGCATGGCCGTCGAGGCGGCGGCCGCCGCCGACCAGCTGACCGGTGAGGGCATCTCGGTCGAGGTCATCGACCCGCGGACGGTGCAGCCGTTGGACACCGACACCATCGTCGCCTCGGCGCGCCGGACGAACCGGGTGGTCGTGGTGCACGAGGCGGTCACCTTCGGCGGGCTCGGTGCCGAGATCGCCGCGCAGATCCAGGACGTCGCCTTCGACCACCTCGACGCGCCGGTCATGCGGGTCGGCGCACCGTTCGCACCCGTGCCCTTCAGCCCGGCGCTGGAGAACGTCTACGTCCCGGACCGCGGCAGGATCGCCGACGCCTGCCGCCGGATCCTGGCGCGGGGCTGAGCCGTGGCCCAGGAGGTGCTGCTGCCGAAGCTCGGCCTCACGATGGAGGAAGGCACCGTCATCGAGTGGGTGGCCAAGGCCGGCGACGTCGTCAAGAGCGGCGACGTCCTCCTCATCCTCGGCACGGACAAGGTCGACGCCGA
>DASQTE010000150.1:0-9943 GCA_035642035.1 Blastococcus sp. | reverse complement strand
CGCCGGTCGAGGTGGGCACCATGTTGAGGGCGGCGGCGCGGGCGCGGCGCAGGTCCTTGTGCGGGCCGTCCTGCAGGTTCTGGTCGGCGGTGTAGGCGTGGATCGTGGTCATCAGGCCGCGCTCGATGCCGAACGCGTCGTAGAGGACCTTCGCCAGGGGCGCGAGGCAGTTCGTGGTGCAGGACGCGTTGCTGATGATCGTCTGCGAGCCGTCGTACAGCTGGTCGTTGACGCCCATGACGACCGTGATGTCGTCGTCGGTCGCGGGCGCGGAGATGATGACCTTCTTGGCGCCACCGGCGTCGACGTGCTTGCGGGCGTCGGCGGCCTTGGTGAAGAAGCCGGTGGACTCGACGACGACGTCGACGCCCAGGTCGGACCAGGGCAGGTTGGCCGGGTCGCGCTCCGACAGGACCTTCATGGTCGTCCCGCCGATCTTGATGCCCTCGCCGTCGGCGGCGACGTCCTCCTTGAGGACGCCCAGGATGCTGTCGTACTTGAGCAGGTGGGCGAGGACCTCGTTGCTGGTGAGGTCGTTGACCGCCACGATCTCGATGTCCTGGCCGCTGGCCGCCGCGGCCCGCCAGAAGTTGCGGCCGATCCGGCCGAATCCGTTGATGCCCACGCGGACCGTCACTGCAGACCTCCCATTGACCGGCGAACACCGTCGCCTCGGCGGCCGCTCAGTCGTCGCGGCCTCGCTCGTGGGCAAACCCTATCGGTCCTCGTGTGGCGCGGCTCCCGGTCGCCCCTGGGCCTTCAGGATGATCAGGTCTCCTGATCGTTCCGGGTCCTGGCTCAGGGCGGACGGTGAGCCAGGACCCGCCATGGTGAGCCAGGACGTGGACGCCGGCCCGCGCACGCGACAGGCCCGCCACCCCGGAGGGCGACGGGCCTGTCGACGGCAGGGAGCTGTTACTGGGCGAGCATGTCGTCGGTGACGACGGACTCCGTGTCCGGGATGCCGAGGTCCTTGGCGCGCTTGTCGGCCATCGCCAGGAGACGCCGTATGCGCCCGGCAACAGCGTCCTTGGTCATCGGCGGGTCGGCCCGCTGACCGAGCTCCTCCAGCGACGCCTGGCCGAACTCCAGCCGCAGCCGGCCCGCGACGAGCAGGTGCTCCGGTGCGTCGTTGGCCAGGATCTCCAGCGCGCGCTCCACGCGGGCGCTCGCCGCGACGGCGGCCCGCGCCGACCGGCGGAGGTTGGCGTCGTCGAAGTTCGCCAGCCGGTTGGCCGTCGCCCGGACCTCGCGGCGCATCCGCCGCTCCTCCCAGGCCAGGACGGCGTCGTGCGCGCCCATGCGGGTGAGCAGTGCGCTGATGGCGTCACCGTCCCGGATGACGACCCGGTCGGCGCCGCGGACCTCGCGCGCCTTCGCCGGGATCCCCAGCCGGCGCGCAGCGCCCACGAGTGCCATCGCCGCCTCCGGCCCGGGGCAGGTGACCTCCAGCGACGACGAGCGGCCGGGCTCGGTGAGCGAGCCGTGCGCCAGGAAGGCGCCGCGCCAGGCTGCCTCGGCGTCGTTGATGCCGCCGGACACCACTGCCGGCGGCAGGCCGCGGACCGGGCGCCCGCGCTGGTCGACCAGACCGGTCTGCCGGGCCAGGCCCTCGCCGTGCTTGGCGATCCGGACGAGGTAGCGCACGCCGCGGCGGATGTTGCCTCCCGCGAGCACGCTGACCCCGCTGGTGTAGCCGTAGACCTCGCTGATGTCGCGGCGCAGGCGCCTGGCCACCGAGCCCGTGTCGAGCTCGGCCTCGATGACCACCCGACCGCCCACGATGTGCAGGCCGCCCGAGAAGCGCAGCAGGGCCGTGACCTCCGCCTTGCGCTCGGACGTCTTCGTGCACTCAACCCGTGAGAGCTCGTCCTTGACCATTGCGGTCATCGCCATGTGCGGCGTCCCCTTCCCCCTTGTACCGACCGCTCAGGATCGAAAGCTGTCGCCCGCCAGTTCCGATACCCGATCGGACCCCCGCACTCCCTCATCGGACGCCGACCACGGAGGCCAGCGCCGCGGACAGGCGCACGGGATCGTGCCGTGGCGCGCCGTCGAGCTCGGCGACCGGAGCCAGGACCAGCTCGGCGCCGCACTCGCGCACCGCAGACAGGAGACCACGGCGGTCAACCACCGAGTCAGCATCGGCGATCACCGTGTGCAACGCCACTCCGCCCAGGTGCGACTGCAGGACACTCAGGTGCTCCTCCGGTGAGAACCCGTCGGTCTCGCCCGGCTGCGGGACGAGGTTCAGGACCACCACCACCCGCGCCTCGCTCGCGGCCAGCGCCGCGCGCAGCCGGGGCACGAGGAGGTGGGGCAGTACAGAGGTGTACCAGGATCCCGGACCGAGCGAGACCACGTCCGCTGCAGCGATGGCCTCGAGCACGGCCGGGTGCACGGGCGGGTCGGGCGGGGACAGCAGGATGTCGCGGACGTGCCCGGGAGTGGCCGCGATCGCCACCTGCCCGCGGATCGTGCGGCTGCGCTCCGGGTCGTCGGGGTCCGTGCTCTCGACCCGCGCCACCAGGTCGAGGGGGACGTCGGCCATGGGCAGCACCCGGCCGCAGCAGCCGAGCAGCTCGCCCAGGTCGTCGAGGGCGCGGGTGATGTCGCCGCCGCGCATCTCGGTGAGCCCGGTGAGCATCAGGTTCCCGACCGGGTGCCCGGCCAGGACGCCGGAGCCGCCCAGCCGGTGCTGCAGGAGCGCCGCCAGCTCCTGCCCCTGCCGGGTGTCGCCGGAGAGCGCCGCCAGGGCCATGCGGAGGTCGCCCGGCGGCAGCATGGGCATCTCGCGGCGGATCCGCCCGGAGGAACCGCCGTCGTCGGCGACCGTGACGACGGCCGTCAGCTCAGTGGTGATCCGCCGCCACGCACCCAGCGCCGCCGCCAGCCCGTGGCCGCCACCGAACGCGACGACGCGGGGGTGCTCGCCGCCCACTACTCGCGGCCCAGGTCGCGGTGCCGGGCGGCGGCGGTGAGCCCCTCCGCGGTGAGCCGCCGGGCGAACTCCTCGGCGATGGCCACGCTGCGGTGCTTGCCGCCGGTGCAGCCGACGGCGAGGGTCAGGTACCGCTTGCCCTCGCGCCGGTAACCGGGGATGAGCAGCCGCAGCACGTCGGTGTAGCGGTCGAGGAACTCATCGGCGTCGGGCTGGCCGAGCACGTACGCGCTCACCTCGGCGTCCTGTCCGGTCCTCGGCCGCAGCTCGGGGATCCAGTGCGGGTTGGGCAGGAACCGCGCGTCCACCACGAGGTCGGCGTCGAGGGGCAGCCCGTACTTGAAGCCGAAGCTCATGACGGTCGCCGTCAGCGGCTGCGTCCGGCCCTCGCGGGCGAACGCGTTCTCCAGCGTCGCGCGCAGCTGGTGGACGTTGAGGTCACTGGTGTCGACCCACAGGTCAGCGTCACCGGCGATCCCGGTGAGCAGCGCCCGTTCGGCCGAGATGCCGTCGATCAGCGTCCCGTTGCCCTGCAGCGGGTGCTCCCGCCGCACGGACTCGTACCGCCGCACCAGGACCTCGTCGCGGGCGTGCACGTAGATCACCCGCGGCCGGTTGCCCGCGTCGGTCAGCACCCGGATGGACTCCTGCAGGTCGCTGGAGAAGGCGCGGCTGCGCACGTCCACGACTGCGGCGAAGCGGCGGATGTCGCCCCGCGCGCCCAGCTCCACCATCGGTTGCAGCAGCGCCGGCGGCAGGTTGTCGACGACGAACCAGCCCAGGTCCTCCAGCACACGGCCGGCGCTGAGCTTCCCCGCGCCGGACAGCCCGGTGACGACGACGACCTCGAGCGGCTGGACCTCGGTGGTCGTGGGGTCGAGGCCGGGCGGGACGTCGCTCTGCGGACCCGCCGGCCCGGGCTCCCCCGCTGCCCCCTCCAACCCCTCGGACTCGGCGCTCACGAAGCCACCCTGCCGACCTCGGCGGTCTCCCCCGCCCCGGCCCGCGGGGTCCCGCGTTCGGCCGGGCCCTGCGGCGCGGTGGTCGACTCGGTCGGCTGAGCCTCGACCTCGGCCTCGTCGGCGTCGGGCTGGGCGGACCCGTCCTCGACGGCGGGGACGGCGATCGCCGCCTGCACCGCCTCGGCCGTCCGCCGCCCGATGCCGGGCACCGTCATGAGCTCCTCGACCGTGGCCGCACGCAACCGCTTGAGGGATCCGAACTGCTTCATCAGCGCCTTTCGCCGCGACTCCCCGAGGCCGGGGACGTCGTCCAACATCGACACCAGCATGCCGGTGGACCGCTTCTGCCGGTGGTACGTGATGGCGAACCGGTGCGCCTCGTCCCGGACCCGCTGGAGGAGGTACAGCGCCTCGGAGGTGCGGGGCAGGATGACCGGGTCGCTGTCCCCCGGCAGCCACACCTCCTCCATGCGCTTGGCCAGCCCGCAGACCGCGACGTCGACGATGCCGAGTTCCGTCAGTGACCGGCTGGCCGCCGCCACCTGGGGTGCGCCGCCATCCACCAGCAGCAGATTCGGCGGGTAGGCGAACCGGCGCGGGCGGCCCTCCTCGGCGGCGACCCCCTGCTCGTCCCGGCGGTCCGCCTCTTCCTTGAGGTGGCGGGCGAAGCGACGGCGCACCACCTCGGCCATGGCCGCGGTGTCGTCGGTGCCCTGGGCCACCGAGAACCGGCGGTAGTCCGACTTCTTGGCCAGCCCGTCCTCGAACACGACCATGCTGGCCACGACATTGGTGCCCTGGACGTGCGAGACGTCGATGCACTCGATCCGCAGCGGCGCGTCGGGCAGCTCCAGCGCCTCCTGCAGCTCCGAGAGCGCCAGGGAGCGCGCGGTCAGGTCGCTGGCGCGCTTCACCCGGTGCCGGGCGAAGGCCTCCTTGGCGTTGCGCTCGACGGTCTCCAGCAGGCTCCGCTTGTCGCCGCGCTGGGGCACCCGCAGGGACACCCGGCCGCCGCGGAGCTCCTCGAGCAGCTCGGTGTACACGTCGGCGTCGTCCGGCAGCTCGGGCACCAGCACCTCGCGCGGCACGGCCTCCCCCGCCTCGCCGACGCCGGTCTGCTCGTCGACGCCGCCGTAGACCTGGAGCAGGAACTGCTCGACCAGCTCGCCGGTGGTCACCGCCTCGACCTTGTCGACGATCCAGCCCCGCTGGCCGCGGACCCGGCCGCCGCGGACGTGGAAGACCTGGACGGCGGCCTCCAGCTCGTCCTGGGCGAACGCCACGACGTCGGCGTCGGTGCCGTCCCCGAGGACGACGGCCTGCTTCTCCAGCGCGCGCCGCAGCGCCCCGAGGTCGTCGCGCAGCCGCGCGGCCTTCTCGTACTCCATCGCCTCGGCGGCGGCCGCCATCTCGCGCTCGAGCCGCTTGATCATGGACTCGGTCTTGCCGGCCATGAAGTCGCAGAAGTCGTCGACGATCTCGCGGTGCTCCTCGGCGCTGACCCGGCCGACGCAGGGGGCGGCGCACTTGCCGATGTAGCCGAGCAGGCAGGGACGGCCGATCTGGCCGGCCCGCTTGAAGACGCCGTTGGAGCAGGTGCGTGCGGGGAAGACGCGGGTGAGGGTGTCCAGCGTCTCGCGGATGGCCCAGGCGTGGGCGTACGGGCCGAAGTACCGGACCCCCTTGCGCTTGGGCCCGCGCATGACCTGCAGCCGCGGGTACTCCTCGTTCAGCGTCACGGCCAGCGACGGGTAGCTCTTGTCGTCGCGGTACCGGACGTTGAACCGGGGGTCGAACTCCTTGATCCAGTTGTACTCGAGCTGGAGGGCCTCAACCTCGGTGCCGACGACGGTCCACTCGACAGCGGCCGCGGTGGTGACCATCTGCCGGGTGCGGGGGTGGAGGCCGGCGACGTCGGCGAAGTAGCTGTTCAGCCGCTGGCGGAGGCTCTTGGCCTTGCCGACGTAGATGACCCGACCGCTGGGGTCCCGGAACTTGTAGACCCCCGGGGACTCCGGGATGCTGCCGACCGCGGGGCGGTACGTGGACGGATCGGCCATGCCTCCACATTAGGTCGCGGCACCGACAGGCCGCCGACGCCGGGACCGGCGCGCCCCCTGCTGTCACACCGGGCGACCGCCGGCGGTCAGGGCGTCGTGCTGGCCACCGGCCCGGAGCGGTGCACCGCCCGGGCCACGGAGGTCGCGACGGCGGAGCCCGCGCGGTGCGCGAGCCGGATCCCGCGCCGGACCAGGACCAGTGCGCAGAGGGTGCCGACGACGACGGCCGGGACGGCGACCAGGCCCGGCACGGAGCCGGCGGTGGCGAGGAACGCCGCCAGCGCGACCACCGCAACCAGGACCAGTGCCGACCGGACGCGGGGGCCCCTGTCGACCGCCGTGCCGAACGGCGCACCGGTGACGGACATGTCGGGATCGCAGCCGGGCGTGAGCGCGGTCATCGTTCGCCTCCTCGCGGCCACCGGCCGACGACCCACGGTGATGTCGGTCACAGCACCCTAGGCGGGGACGGTCCGCCGCTCAAGGTCCGCCCCGTCCGGGTCAGCCGCTGAGGGCAGGTACCCGCTGCTCCAGCCAGGTCACGAGGTCGCCGACCACCTCGTCGCGGTTGATCTCGTTGAAGACCTCGTGCCGGGCCTCCGGGTAGACGTGCTGGTCGACCGGGAGCCCGCGCTCGGTGAACAGCCGCGCGAGTGCGGTCACCTGGACGGCATCGCTGCCACCGACGGGGTCCCGCTCCCCGGACAGGAGCAGGACCGGCAGCCCGTCGGGGAGCGCGGCCACCGCGTCGGGGGTCGCGGCGCCCACCGCCAGCGCGAAGATCCCGGCGGCGTAGGCGGCGGTCAGCGGCATCTCGTCACCGCTCAGCGGATCGGCGATGTACGCGTCCACCTCGGCCGGGTCTCGGGAGAGCCAGTCGTAGCGGGTCCTGGCCGGCTCGAACGACTCGTTGAACGCACCGAGGGCGTCGAGGGCGTGGTCCCCGGCGCCGGCCGTCACCGCTTGCTCCAGCGCCGTGACGCTGTCGGCCAGGTGCGGGGCCACGCCGATGGGACCCGACAGCGCGAGCCCGACGAGGTCGGCGCCGTTCCGCTCGGCACTGGCCAGCGCGATGATCGAGCCCATCGAGTGTCCCAGCAGGATGCGCGGCGCCCCCGGGTGGCGCTCGTCCATCACCAGGTGCAGCGCCTCGACGTCGCCCAGGACGGCGTCGACGCCCAGGCCCGTCGAGCGCCCGCCGAAGCGGCCGATGCCGGTGCTCTCCGCCGTGCGACCGTGCCCGCGCAGGTCCATCGCGTAGACGGCCAGCCCCCGGGCGGTGAGCGCACCGGCCAGCCGGCTGTAGCGGCCGGAGTGCTCCGACGCACCGTGCACGACCTGGACGGCGCCCTGCACGTCGCCGTCGGGCAACCAGCGGCGGTACCGCACCCGGGACCCGTCGGGCCCCTGCAGCACCCCGTCCTCGGCTCTGATCGTCATCGCACGCCCCTCCCGGCAGCCGGTGTGCACCCCGGACTACCGGTCGGGCCGTGCGCGGTCAAGCCGCAGGCGTCGTCAGCTGGCCTTCTTGCGCGTCCGCTTCTTCGGGGCGGCCGCCGCCGCGACCGCGTCCGGGTCGAGCATCCTGGCGAGGTACCGGCCGGTGTGGCTCTCGGGGACCGTGGCCAGGAACTCCGGCGGCCCCTCCGCCACGACCGTGCCGCCGCGGAAGCCACCCTCCGGACCCATGTCGATCAGCCAGTCGGCGCTCTTGATCACGTCGAGGTTGTGCTCGATGACGATGACCGAGTTGCCCTTGTCGACCAGCCCCTGGAGGACCAGCAGCAGCTTGCGGATGTCCTCGAAGTGCAGACCGGTGGTCGGCTCGTCGAGGACGTAGATGCTCCGGCCGTTCGAGCGCTTCTGCAGCTCGCTGGCCAGCTTCACCCGCTGCGCCTCACCACCGGAGAGCGTCGTCGCCGGCTGGCCCAGCCGGACGTAACCCAGCCCGACCTCGCTCAGGGTCCGGAGGTACCGGGCGATGGCCGGGATGGCGGCGAAGAAGTCCGCCGCCTCCTCGATCGGCATGTCCAGGACCTCGGCGACGGTCTTGCCCTTGTAGTGCACCTCCAGGGTCTCCCGGTTGAAGCGGGCCCCCTTGCACACCTCGCAGGGCACGTAGACGTCGGGCAGGAAGTTCATCTCGATCTTGAGCGTCCCGTCGCCGGAGCACGCCTCGCAGCGGCCGCCCTTGACGTTGAACGAGAACCGGCCGGGCTGGTAGCCGCGCATCTTCGCCTCGGTGGTGCTGGCGAACAGCTTGCGGACGTGGTCCCAGACGCCGGTGTAGGTGGCCGGGTTCGACCGCGGCGTGCGGCCGATCGGCGACTGGTCGACGTGCACGACCTTGTCCAGGTGCTCGAGGCCGGTGACCGTCCGGTGCCGGCCTGGGACCATGCGCGCGCGGTTCAACTGGTTGGCCAGGGTCGTGTAGAGGATGTCGTTGACCAGGCTGGACTTGCCGGAGCCGGACACGCCCGTGACCGCGACCAGGCAGCCGAGCGGGAACGTCACGTCGACGCCCTTGAGGTTGTGCTCCCGCGCGCCCTTCACCACGAGCTCGCGGCCCGGCGTCGGCTCGCGCCGCTCCTCGGGGATCTCGATCGCCATCCGACCCGACAGGTACGCGCCGGTCAGCGAGCGCTCGCTCTTCATCAGGTCCTCGAGCTGGCCGCTGACGACGATCTCGCCGCCGTGCTCGCCGGCCCCGGGGCCGATGTCGACGATCCAGTCGGCGACCTTGATGGTGTCCTCGTCGTGCTCGACGACGATGAGCGTGTTGCCCATGTCGCGGAGGCGGACCAGCGTCTCGATGAGGCGCGTGTTGTCGCGCTGGTGCAGGCCGATGGACGGCTCGTCGAGGACGTACAGCACGCCCACGAGGCCCGACCCGATCTGGGTGGCCAGCCGGATGCGCTGCGCCTCACCACCGGCGAGCGTCGCCGCCGGCCGGTCCAGCGAGAGGTAGTCGAGCCCGACGTCGACCAGGAACGACAGGCGCGCCTGGATCTCCTTGAGCACGCGGTCGGCGATGGCCCGCTCCCGCTCGCCGAGCTCGAGACCGTTCAGCCACTCGGAGGCGTCGCCGATCGAGAGGTTGGTGACCTCGGCGATGGAGCGGCTGTTCAGCTTGACGGCGAGGATCTCGGGCTTGAGCCGGGTCCCGTGGCAGACGGGGCAGGGCACGTCGCGCATATAGCCCTCGTACTTGTCCCGCATGAAGTCGCTGTCGGTGTCCTCGTGCCGGCGCTCGAGGAAGGGCAGCACGCCCTCGAAGGCGGCGTAGTAGCTGCGCTCGCGGCCGTAGCGGTTCTTGTAGCGCACGTGCACCTGGTCGGGCGAGCCGTGCAGGATCGCCTTCTGCGCCTTGGCGGGCAGCCGCTCCCACGGGTCGTCCATCGAGAACCCGATCTGCGCGGCCAGACCGGTGAGCAGCCGGGTGAAGTACTCGTTGCTCATCGAGGTCGACCACGGGGCGATCGCACCCTGGGCGAGGCTCTTCTCGGGATCCGGGACCACGAGCTCCGGGTCGACCTCCTTGCGGGTGCCGATGCCGGTGCACTCGGGGCAGGCGCCGAAGGGCGAGTTGAAGGAGAACGACCGCGGTTCGAGCGCCTCGAAGGACAGCCCGTCGTCGACGCACGCGAGGTGCTCGGAGAAGGTGCGCTCGCGCTCCGCGTCGCCCTCGTCGAGGTCGACGAAGTCGAGGACGACGAGCCCGCCGGCCAGCCCGAGCGCGGTCTCCACCGAGTCGGTCAGCCGGCGCTTGGCGCTCTCCTTGACGGTGAGGCGGTCGACGATCACCTCGATCGTGTGCTTCTCCTGCTTCTTGAGCTTCCGCGGCTCGGTCAGCGAGTGGATGACGCCGTCGACGCGCACCCGGGAGAAGCCCTGCGTCTGCAGGGAGCTGAACAGGTCGACGTACTCGCCCTTGCGGGCGCGGACGACCGGGGCGAGCACCTGGAACCGCGTGCCCTCCT
>DASQTE010000149.1:0-5846 GCA_035642035.1 Blastococcus sp. | reverse complement strand
CCGCTCCCGGTGCTCGTGGAGGACCTGCCTGGGCACCCGCTCCTGCAGATGGTGGCCGGGACCCTCGCTGCCGCTGTGCGCCCGGCCGGCTGACGCCGGGAACGACCGGCGCGGGCACCCTGTGACGCGTGCCCGCGCCGGCGCGGTCCAGCAGTGCCGTCAGGTCAGGACTCGGGTCCCTCCTGCGTCGAGGGACCGGTGCCGCGTCCCTGGTTCATGACGTCGCCGGCACCTGGCCCGCCGACCAGGCTGTCGTCGCCGTTGGCGCCGTTCAGCGTGTCCTTGCCGAAGCCGCCGCTGAGGACGTCGTTCCCGTTGTCGCCGGTCAGGGTGTCGTCGCCGGCGCCACCGCAGATCACGTCGTCGGCGTTGCCGCCGGTGATCGTGTCGTTCCCGCCGAGGCCCATGATCACGTCGACCCCGTTGGTGCCGCGGAGGACGTCGTCCCCGTTGGTGGCGGTGATCGTCGGGAGCAGGCCCTGGCAGCGCTCCTCCAGGTCGATGCCGAGGACCAACGGGTCATGGTCGCTCGACCGGTACTGGTTCGGCGCGTACAGCTCCGGGTCACCGCCGTACTGATACGCGAAGGACTCCACCGCGTTGATGTTCCAGTGCGTCAGGCCGCTCACCTTGGCTGTCAGGGCGTCCGTGGTCAGGGCGTGGTCGAGCGACCCCGACAGGGCGTCGAAGACGTAGCTGTAGCGCCCCTCGTCGAGGATGCTCCCGAGGTCTCCGTAGCCCTCACCGTCGAGGCTGACGATGGGGTCCTCCTGCGTGTAGGCATTGAAGTCGCCCATGAGGACCACGTCGTCGTCACCGGTCGATCCGCGCAGGTCGTCGCTGAACGCCGCCAGCGACTCCGCCTGCCGGACGCGCGCGGCGTTCCACGCGCCCTGGCCGTAGTCGTTGTTCACGTCGCCAGGGATCGGGTTCTCCTCCTCGTCCTCGGGCGGACTGCCCTTCGACTTGAAGTGGTTGGCCACTACGGTGAAGACGTCGCCGTCCTTGCTGAACGTCTGGGCGATCGGCTCGCGGGCGTTGAACCAGACCGACTCGTCAACCAGGCCTGCCGACTCGCCGACCGGCTGGACGACGCCGTGCTGGTAGATGATCGCGCTCCGGATGACGTCGCGGTCGACGGCGTAGAGCTCCCGCGGCAGCGGGACGTAGGCCCACTTGTCGTAGTCGGCCGCCTCGTTCAGCCGGCCGACCAGGTCTGCAAGCGCGCCGTCGGCGTCGCCAGGCGAGGCGCCCGTGGAGTCGGTGTCCTCGATCTCCATCAGCGTGACGACCTCGGCGCCCAGCGCCTCGATGGCCGGCACGATCTTGTCGGCCTGTTCCTCGAACTCCGCGGAGCTCGTGGCACCGCGGGCGTCGGGGCCTGTGAGCGTGATGAAGTAGTTCAGGACGTTGAAGGCCCCGAGCTGGATGTCACCGCCGACCTTGACGGGCGCAGCCGGGCGCGTGTTCTGCGGCGCGAAAGTGCCCTCCGCGGTCCCGTCGGCGGGCTGCAGCCGCCAGTTGCCGTAGGCGAAGCCGAGAACCACCGGAGCTGCGAACGAGAGCCGGTCGCCCACCCGCACGGGACTCTCGGGCGTCAGGTACGGCGCGGTGGCCGGGGTGACGCGGGCGTCCAGGCCGTCGTCGAGGACGAGCTGGCGCCGCGCGTTCGCTGCGGCGATTGCGTCCGCAGCAGGACCGGGACGGGCGAGCTCGGTGGGCTGCACCAGCACGCCGCCTTCCGAGAGGGTCAGCTCGCCGAAGCTGGTGAGGTCGAAGACCTCGCTGACCGAGAGGGAGTCGACCGGCGCGACCAGCATGCCCTCGAGTCGCTCGCGGGCGACGTCGTCGGCCGGCAGGTCCAGCGGCGCCGCGTCCGGGAGAGCTGTGTCGGTGGCACAGACGGACACGTCACGGCTCGAGCTGATCTGGCTCTGCCCGAAGTACTCCGACACCCGTCCGGTCACGGCAACGGAGTCGCCGAGCGCCACCGGGACCGGGCTGAAGACGAAGATGCCGTCGGAGGTCGCGGTGTCGCTGTCACCGTCGGCGTCCTGGAGGTAGAAGCCCTGGAAGGAGGGCAGGTCGGCCACGACGACGCCCTGGACGGTCACGGTGCTGCCGTTCTGGGCGGCGACGGCGCCGGGGCCCTGCACCTCACCGATCTGGTGGGTCACCTGGGTCTGGCAGACGTTCACCGGCTCGGGCGTGAAAGGTGCGTTGGCCACGCCGGGCGTGGCGGTGTCGGACGGGAACCACTGGAGGGCCTCGGTGACCGTGTTGTAGCGGCGCGAGAGCGACGTGCCCGGTGCCGTGGAGTTCGTCTCCCCGACCCCGATGTCCGTGCTGGTGCCGATCGCCGTGGTCATCGGGCCCTCGTAGGAGAGGAACTCGACGACGGTCGAGCCGTTCATGAGCGCGACCCCGTCCGGCGAGCCGTTCTGCACGCCGTTGGTCGAGTAGGTGACGACGGCTGCCCCGTCGGCCGAAACCGGACCGAGCGCATCTGTGTCGTACACCGCGCCGTTGCCGCCGTTGTACAGAACGATGCTGTACCCGGCGCTGCTGGTAGCGCCGGCGGGAAACTGGACCTCGACGAACTCGCCAGTGTCACCGGCCGCCGTCGAGTCGTCGTAGTGGATCTCGGAGATGAACGGGGTGGTCGGTGGCGCGGCCTGGGCGAAGGCGGGCAGGCCCACCACGGCGACTGAGGCGGCGAGGGTGCCGAGAGCGGTGCGGCGCGCGAGTACGCGTGGGCTGCCGAGACGTGCGATCACGAAGGTCCTTCCATGTACCAGCAGTGAGGGCGGCGCAACGTTAGGTGCGCTAAGTGTCCTGCGGGGCGACGGTATGTGACCGTCACGTCACGGAAAAGGGGCAGTTCGGGATGCCCCGGCGTTCCGGGCGACTCGCCGTTCCGGACGTCGACGACACGCCGCTGGATCGAACGCGTGTTCGATCCGCATGCGAGACTTTCCCGGTGGCTGGCGGCATGACTTCAGGACGAGGCGGGCGCTCCCTCGGGGAGCGGGCGGCGAACTCCGGCGTCCGCGCCGAGGGCCTCCCGGCGCGGTCCGCCGCGGTCCCGACCGAGGCTGGGCCCGCCGAGCGTCCCGGCTACGCGGCGGCCGGTGACGGCGGCGAGGGGCGGCACTGCTGGGTCCGCGACCCGCCCGACGCCCCCGGTACCTGGCCGGGCCTGCTCGTCGAGTGGCGGCAGCGCGGTGGCGGGTGGCAGGGACGCGTCGCCTACACCGTTACCGGCCCGCACGGGCCGGCGCTGGTCGAGGCCTGGCTGCCCGCCGCCCGGCTCGAACCGCGCTGACCGCGGCCGGTTTGGGCCCCCGGCTCGCGGCTATGGGCCGGGTGCAGACAGATCCTCGACACGGACGGAGCACCGATGACCGGCCCGAACGACACCCCGAACCTCGACGACGTCATCCAGCCCGAGGAGAACGTGACCCGCGACCGCACGCAGCACGCCAAGGACCCGCACCCGGACGACGAGGTCCTCGAGCACCGCACCGAGCAGGAGCGCCAGGCCGTCGGCTCCGACGACGCCGACCCGGCCGGCGCCGAGTTCCACTCCGCCACGGACTGAGCGACCACCCCGGGCAGGCGACGTGACCCGACTGACGGCCGGTGACGTCGCCTGCTGGGTGCTCAAGACGACGCGCCCGCCGTCGGCG
This sequence comes from Blastococcus sp., assembly GCA_035642035.1. Taxonomy (GTDB): domain Bacteria; phylum Actinomycetota; class Actinomycetes; order Mycobacteriales; family Geodermatophilaceae; genus Blastococcus_B. The sequence continues at coordinate 2,157 of DASQTE010000149.1, read as the reverse complement.
ATCGCCCCCGGCTGGACCGCGCCGGAGCACCACCTCCTGGACCGCTGCGTACGCCGCTCCTACCGGCTGGACCTGATCGCCCCCGGTCAGCCGTGCCTGCTCTGGCTCAGCGGCCGCGACCGGCCCGGGGTGCACGCTGTGGGCGAGATCGCCGATGGCGTCGAGGACCGGGCGGACGGCCCCGTCGTCCACCTGCGCCTCGCCCTGCTGGCCGAGCCGGTCCTCCGCGCCCACCTCCTCCGCGATCCCCGGATGCCCGACGCCGAGGTGCTCCGCATGCCCGCGGGCAGCAATCCCTCCTGGCTGACGGCCGAGCAGTTCGCCGCCGTCCTCGACCGGGCCGACCCGGCCGGCCTGGGACGATGGACGGCGTGACTCCGAACCGCCTGCGCTGGGGCGCGATCGCCTGGCTGCTGACCCTCCAGTTCTTCGTCCTGGAGACGCTCGCCCAGGCCCGCTACGAGGGCCCGTACTCCCGCGCCGAGGACGTCATCAGCGCGCTCGGTGCCGCCGACTCCGCCGCCCGCCAGCTCATGAACGCCTCGTTCGTCGTCCAGGCGGCGCTCATCCTGGCCGGGGCGCTGCTGCTCCGTCCGGTGCTGCTGCGCGGTGCCGGGCAGGTGGCCCCTGTCCTCCTCGGCGCCTCGGCGCTGGGTGTCCTCCTCGTCGGCGTCTTCCCGACCGACGGCAACGGGACCATGCACGCGATCGGCGCCGTCCTCTACCTCGTGGGCGGGGGTCTGGGCCTGATCGCGCTGGCCTACGCCGTCCGCCCCCGGTCGGAGGCCCTCGGGACGGCGCTGGCGCTGCTCGGGCTGGTCGCCACCGCCGCGACCGCCTTCTTCCTGACCGGCGTCACGCAGTACCTGGGCGAGGGCGGCACCGAGCGGGTCGCTGCCTATCCCCTGCCGCTCGGCCTGGCCCTGACCGGCGTCGCGCTGTGGCGGATGGGCCTCCCGGCCGGTACCGCGGGGGCCGCCGCCGTCGACCGCCCCAGCCGCCGGGAGGAACGCGAGCGGGCGCGCGCCGAGAAGGCGGCCCGCGACCAGGAGCGGGACGCCGCGCTGGAGGCCGCCGCCCGGCGCACGCCCGGAACGCGGCCCGCCGACGACGAGGACGAGCGCGAGGACCCCTGGGCCGGCAGCGGCCGCCGCGACCCGGGCTGACCGTTCAGGCGGGCTCGAACCGCAGCACGTCACCCACCGGACGCCGGCCGCTGACCACCCCGCCGGCGGTCTCGGACGGGAACCCCAGGCGCAGCAGCATCTGCGGGTGCCCGACCAACGACAGCCGGGACTGCAACCGTGTCCGCGTCGCCGGCCAGTCGAGCGCCTGCGTGAGCGGGGACGCCGCGACGCCGGCCGCGGTGGCGATGAGCAGGAGCCGCCCGAGGGCCCGGCCGGCCTGCAGCCAGGAGTAGCGGTCGTCGCCGTCCGTGCCGAGCAGGACGACCGTCGGGCGCTCCACCTCCGGAGGGGGCGCGTCCGGGTCTCCCGGCTCGAGGAAGTCGCGCTGCTCCCGCTGCCCCACCACGAAGTCGCGGATCAGCCAGTTGGACGGCCGGGCCCGCGGGTCTCCCGCGGGCACCGCCTCGACGGGGACGCCGTCCTCGGCGCCCGGGTCGGTACGCAGCCAGCTCTCGAGCTCCTCGCGGTAGGCAGGGTCGCCCTGCTCCATCTCTTCGGCCCGCGAGATGAGGAAGACGGTGGCGACCTCCTCCTCGGAGCGGGTGATCGGCTTGACCCACGACTCGTGGAAGCGAGCCTCGTCCTGCAGCCGGTCGACCAGCTCGGACGGCACCGCCCGGGGCTCGAAGGGCGCGCGGACGGTGTGCCGGTGCGTGATCGCCTCGGCCAGGGCCCGGTCCTCGTCGGTCGGCTCCCGCGTCCCGGTCACCTCGATGGTGGCCAGGTGGTCGGGGTCGGCGTCGTCGGTGAGCAGGTCGACGTCGCCGTCGACGCCGGCCGCCGAGAGCGCCACGACCGCGAACTCGATCGCGCTCCCGCAGCTGATCACCTGCTGACGGCGCGACGGGTCGAGCACCGGCAGCGCGCGCTCCCGGTCGAGGAAGACGTCGAGCCGGTCGGGTCGCGCGACGAACCGCCACGGCTGCGTGTTGTGGATCGACGGTGCTCGCGTGGCCGCGGCCACCACCTG
>DASQTE010000148.1:0-3584 GCA_035642035.1 Blastococcus sp. | reverse complement strand
CCGCCCTCGCCGGTGTTGTGCATGCACCCGGCCATGGCCGCGCCACGGTTGAGCGCCTCCACCGCGGCACCGGACAGCGAGCCGAAGCTCATCGCCGAGATGTTGACGACCGACGACGGGCGGAACGCCTGCCGGCGACCGCGGGCCGCACCCAGCACCTTCGCCGCGGGCAGGTCGACGTCGTGCCCGGCGTGCACGTTCGTCGTCGGGACCGCGCGGCCGAACGTCCGGTGGTTGATCACGGGATAGCCCGCGGTGTACTCGAGGTCGTTGTCGGTGCCGAAGCCGAAGTAGTTGTTGTCGCCCTTGGCCGACGCGTAGACCCACCGGCGCTGGTCGCGCGTGAACGGGCGCTCCTCGTTGTTGCCGGCCACCAGGTACTGCCGCAGCTCCGGGCCGATCGACTCGAGCAGGTAGCGCGCGTGGCCGATCACCGGGAAGTTGCGCAGCAGGGTGTGCTCCCGCTGGAACATGTCCCGGGCGGCGACGGCGGCGACCGCCGACAGCCCCGCAGCGGCGGCACGAGCGACTCGGTTCATGGTCGTCACCCTTCCAACGGTGCGTCCGATCGGAAAGCGGAACGGGCGCGCGGCCGGATCCCGGCCGCGGGGCCGGCACCGGCCTGGTGCCCGGTGCCGCGATCATGCGCGGAGGCGGCCGATGCCGCGACCTCATGGCGAGCGGCACCTGCCGGACGTCGTCACCCACGCCGGTGAACCGGCGCGCCGGGACGGGTGGTGCGCTCCGGCGGCTCGCCGGTCCCACCGAGACCGGTCCCTAGACTCCCCCGCCATGCAGCCTGCGATGATCGCGCGCCGCGTCAGCGGGCACGTCCGCGAGCGCGGAGTCGCCCCGGTCCTCGCCGACTGCGCGACGTGGGCGGTGCGGTGGGCGGCCCACCGTCCACGAACCGGACGGCCCTCGCGAGCAACCTTCCGGTTCGACGGCGTCGAACACCCCTACCTGCGGCACGCCTACAACTGGACGTGGCTCAACGAGCGCGCCGTCGAGGTGCCCCTGGCCGCCGCCGCGCTGGCCGCGGCGGAGGGCGCCCGTGTGCTGGAGATCGGCAACGTCCTCGGGCACTACCAGGCGGTGACCCACACCGTGGTGGACAAGTACGAGCAGGCGCCGGGCGTCCTCAACGCCGACGTCGCAGAACTCGACCTCCCGGGCCCCTACGACCTGATCCTCGCCGTGAGCACGCTCGAGCACGTGGGGCTGGACGAGGAGGTCCAGGACTCCGGCAAGCCGGCCAGGGCCATCGAGCGGCTGACGTCCCTGCTGGCCCCAGGGGGACGGCTGTGGTGCTCCCATCCGGTCGGGTACAACCCGGAGCTCGACCGGCAGCTGCAGGAGGGCCGGTTCGGTTTCACCCGGTTGACGGCGCTGCGCCGCCTCGGCCCGTCGAACCGGTGGGAGCAGGTCCCGGCCGACGACGTCTGGGGCACGCGGTACGACCGGCTGCTCTACACCGCCCAGGCGATCGTCGTCGCCGAGCTGCAGCGGTGATCTTCCGCTCCGGCGCTCAGCGGGGGACGGACGTCCCGCGGAGGCGCGCCCGGGCGGCGACGCGGAGAGGGGCCAGCACGATGCCGTCCCGGGCGAGCCGCGCCCGGAGGGCTCTGCGGTGCCGAAGCACCCCGACGAGACCGATCGCCCAGAACACGTACTGCACCGCGAACGCGGCCCGGAACGCGTCGAGGTCGTAGGCCGTCGAGGCGCCGGGCGTGAGCAGGTCGAGCACCACACCGACGGCGAGGACGGTGAGCAGCGAGGCGACGAACCCGCCGACGTTGACGACGCCGCTGGCGCTGCCCATCCGCTCCGCCGGGTTCTCGGTGCGGGCGTAGTCGAACCCGATCATCGAGCCGGGCCCGTTGGTGCCGAGGACGACGACCAGCAGGACCAGCAGCGGCAGCGGGGCCCGCCCGGGCCACAGCAGGACGACGGTCCACATGGCGGCGGTCAGCGCGAGGATGCCGAAGACGAGGTCCGACCGGCGCCACGGCCAGTGCCCGCAGAGCCGGCCGAGGAGCGGGCCCACCCCCATGCCCACGAGCACCAGGAGCGTCAGCAGCGCGGCGGCGACGGCCGGGGAGAGCCCCTGGCCGAGGACGAGGAACGGATAGCCCCACAGCAGGGCGAACACGGTCGCGGAGAACTGGGTGACCAGGTGGGTGTACAGCCCGAGCCGGGTGCCCGGCTCCCGCCAGGTGGCCACCAGGTTGCCGCGCAGCCCGCCCAGACCCGTCACCCGCGCGGGCTCGGCCCCGTCGGGGGCGTCGCGCAGGGCGACGAGGACGAGGAGGGCGACGACGACGCCGGTGGCCGACGCCCCCAGGAAGGTCGTCTGCCAGCTCGTCCCGTGCAGCAGGGCGACCAGCGGATAGGCGGCGGCGATGGAGCCGACCTGGCCGAGGATGCCGGTGAGCTGGGTCATCAGCGGGACGGTGCCGCCGGGGAACCACAGGCCGATGACGCGCAGCACGCTGATGAAGGTCATGGCGTCGCCGGCGCCCACCAGGACGCGCGCAGCGATCGCCGTGGGCACGTCGGTGGCCAGCGCCAGCACCAGCTGACCGGCCGCCATGGTCAGAGCGCCGGCGAGGATCATCCGCCGCGAGCCGAACCGGTCGAGCGCGACACCGACGGGGACCTGCAGGCCGGCGTAGACCGCCAGCTGGAGGACGAGGAACAGTGAGACGGCCGAGGCGCCGGCCGAGAACCGCTCCTGCGCCTCGACGCCGGCCACACCCAGCGACGCCCGGTGGAAGACCGCGACCGCGTAGGCGAGGAGCCCCACCCCCCAGACGGCGTACGCGCGCGCGGAGGCCCCCCGCGGGGTCGGCATGCTCACCCCATACCTGACACCGAGGTCACCCGGCACCTTCCGGGACGGGGGCGTGAGTTCCCTCACCGCGACCGGCGGGCGTGAGATTCTGCGGCCGTGCACACCCTGGTCGATCCCGCCGACGACCCGGCCGTCGACGACGCCCCCCGACGCGGCCGGATCCTCTGGGCGCTCGCCACCTGCATGGCGGCCAAGGGCTACCAGGCCACGACCATCGCCGACATCGCCGGCGCCGCGCGGGTGTCGAAGACCGTCGTCTACGCGCACTTCCGCGACAAGGAGCACTGCCTCCTCGAGCTGTACTCGCGCGCCAACGACAAGGTCCTCGCCACCGTCCGGCAGGCGCAGGACGACGCGCGCCAGGCGGGGCTGCCCTGGCGGGACCGGCTGCGCGCAGGGGTCGGCGCCTACCTCGAGACGCTCGCCGACGGCCCCGCCGTCGCATGGGCCGCGCTCGTGGAGGTCCAGGCCGCCGGCCGCCCCGCCCTGGCACTGCGGCGGCAGGTGATCGACCGCTACGTCGAACTGCTCACCGAGGTCGCCTGCGGTCTCGCGATCGAGCACCCGGACGAGGTGCGCACGGTGAGCCGGGACGTGCTGGTCGCGGCCGTCGGTGGCATCAACGAGCTGATGCTGGCGCGCGTCGAGCGGGGCGAGGCCGCATTGCTGCGGGAGGACGACGACGTCGCGGCCGGCATCGTGATCGGCCTGCTGGAGCGGCGCGACCCAC
>DASQTE010000147.1:0-12412 GCA_035642035.1 Blastococcus sp. | reverse complement strand
CGGCCCGCGATGGCCGCGGAGATCAACGCCCGCCGCGAGGAGGGCGACCTCAAGGAGAACGGCGGCTACCACGCGGCCAAGGACGAGCAGGGCAAGCAGGAGGCCCGCATCCGTCAGCTGACCGACCTGCTGCGCAAGGCGCGGGTGGGCGACGCCCCGAAGACGGCGACCAACGCCGCACTGGGCACGGTGATCACGATCAAGTTCGCCGGCGACGACGACACCGAGAAGTTCCTGCTCGGGTCGCGGGAGATCGCCGGGACGACGGATCTCACGGTGTACTCGCCGGAGTCGGCGCTCGGATCGGCGATCATGGGTGCAGCGCCCGGGTCGACCGTGACCTACCAGGCGCCGAACGGCCGCGACATCAGCGTCGAGGTCGTCGCCGTCGAGCCGTTCGTCCCCTGACCGCAGCCATGGGAGCCCGCTCCCGCCAGGCGGAGAACACCGGCTTCGCGTGCGTCCACTGCACCGCGCCGGTGCCGGCCAACACCGACGGGCACTACCGCAACCACTGCCCGTTCTGCCTCTGGTCGCTGCACGTCGACGAGCTGCCCGGCGACCGGGCGAGCGAGTGCCGGCAGCCGATGGAACCGATCGGGCTGGTGGAGAAGTCGGGCAAGGGCTGGCAGGTGGTGCACCGCTGCACGGCGTGCGGCCACCGCCAGCCCAACCGGCTGGTCCGCGACGGCGACAGCCCCGACGACCTGGACCTGGTGCTGTCCCTCCCCTGGCTGTGACGCTGCGGTCCTCAGGACCGCACCGCGGCCAGGTGCCGTCCCCCGTGCCCTGAGCCGCTGCGCGCTCACCCGACCAGACCGCGCCTCTTGAGCAGCGGCTGCGGGTCGGCGTCCCTGCCGCGGACGGCGCGGAAGGCGGCGAGCGGGTCGACGGAGCCCCCCACCGCCAGCAGCTTCATGCGGAACGCGTCGCCGTTCTCGCGGCGCAGGCCGCCGTTCTCCTTGAACCACTCCACGGTGTCGGCGTCGAGGACCTCCGACCAGATGTAGGAGTAGTAGCCGGCCGCGTAGCCCCCGGCGAAGACGTGCTGGAAGTAGGTCGTCCGGTACCGCGGCGGCACGAGGTCGGAGGCCACCCCGGCGTCGGCCAGGGCCTGCCGCTCGAACGCGATCGGGTCGCCGACCTCGGTGCCGGGCGCGATGCGGTGCCACGCCTGGTCGAGCAGGGTCGCGGCGAGGTACTCGAGGGTGGCGAACCCCTCGCCCCACAGCCGGGCGGCGTCGATCGCCTCGATCGCGGACCGCGGCAGCGGCTCGCCGGTCCCCACGTGCCTGGCGTAGTTGCCGAGCACCTCGGGCCAGAGCGCCCACATCTCGTTCACCTGGCTCGGGAACTCGACGAAGTCCCGCGGCACCGCGGTGCCCGAGAACCGGGGGTAGGTGACCGCCGAGCTCAGGCCGTGCAGCGCGTGGCCGAACTCGTGGAAGAGGGTGTTCACCTCGTCGAGCGTCAGCAGGGTCGGCTGGCCGTCCGGGGCGCGGGACACGTTGAGGTTGTTGACGACGACCGGTGCGGTGCCGAGCAGCCGGGACTGGCGGACGAACGAGCTCATCCAGGCGCCGCCCCGCTTGCCCTCGCGCGCGAAGAAGTCGCCGAGGTAGAGCCCGACGGCGGCACCGTCGGCGTCGCTCACCTCCCAGACCCGCACGTCGGGGTGGTACCCGGCGAGCTCGGGCCGGGGGGTGAACCGGAAGCCGTAGAGCAGCCCGGCCGCGTGGAAGACGCCGTCGACCAGGACCCGGTCGAGCTCGAAGTACGGGCGCAGCGCGGCTGTGTCGACGGCGTACCGCTCGGCACGGACCTGCTCGGCGTAGAACGCCCAGTCCCAGGCGGCCAGCTCGACGCCGTCCCGGATCGCGGCCTTCCGGAGGACCTCCGCCTCCGACTCGGCGTTGGCCACCGAGGCGGGGACCATCGAGCCGAGCATCGCGTCGACCGCGGCGGTGGTGTGCGCGGTCGAGTCGGCGAGGACCAGGTCGGCGTGGGTGTCGAAGCCCAGCAGCCGGGCGCGCGCGGCCCGCAGCGCGGCGATCCGGGCGGCCACCGGGCGGTTGTCGTGCTCCCCGTCGGACGCCCGGGCCAGCGAGGCCTCGAACACCCGGCGGCGCAGGTCCCGGTTCCGGAGCTTGGCGAGCAGGGGTTGCCCGGTCGGCAGCAACAGCGCGAGCAGGTAGCCGTCGAGGCCGCGATCGGCGGCCGCGGTGGTGGCGGCGGCGATCTCCTCGTCGGACAGCCCGTCGAGCTCGGCGCGGTCGGCCACCCGGACGGCGGCGGCCTCGGTGGCCAGCTGGAGGTTCTGGCCGAACGCCGTCGAGAGGGTGGACAGCTCCTGGTTGAGCTCGGTCAGCCGCCGGCGGCCGGCCTCGTCGAGCTGCGCGCCGGCCAGCACGAAGTCCAGGTGGTACCGCTCGACCAGCCGGATGCCCTCGGCGTCGAGCCCGCTGTCGTGCCGCGCGGCGTGCACGGCGTCGATGCGGGCGAACAGCGCCGGGTCCAGCCGGATGGCGTCGTCGTGCGCCGCCTCCAACGGGGCGACCTCGCGCTCGATCTCCCGCAGCCGGGGCGTGGACACCGAGGACGTCAGGTTCCCGAAGACGTTCCAGGCCCGGACGAGCAGCGCGCCCGACCGTTCCATCGCGACGATCGTGTTCTCGAACGTCGGCTCCTCCGCGGAACCCACGATCGCGGCGATCTCCGTCCGCTGCTCGGTCATCCCCGCCAGCAGCGCCTCCCGGCAGTGCTCGGGGGAGATGTCGCCGAACGGAGGCAGCCGGAAGGGCAGCTCCGAGACGGTCATCAGCGGGTTGTCGGCGGACACGGAGGCGGTGACGGCGCTCATCACCGCCCATCTTGTCGCTCCTGGGGTGCTGCTCGCGCTCCTGGGGTCCTGCAGGACCCGGAGAGCGGGAACAACACCCCAGGAGCGGTCCGCCTCAGCGGCTGGCCGTGCGGCGGTAGGTGCGCACCGAGAGCGGCACGAAGATGACCAGGAAACCGACCACCCAGATGAACACGTACAACACCGGGTTCTGGAGCGCCCAGCTCTCCGGCGGCGGCGTGCCCGGCACGACGTTGCCGAACAGCTCGCGGGCGCCCTGCACCACCGCGGACACCGGGTTCCACTCGGCGAAGGTCTTGAGCACGGGCGGGAAGTTGTCGATCGGCACGAAGGTGTTCGCGATGAAGGTGATCGGGAAGATCACGATGAAGCTCGCGTTGTTCACCACCTCGGGCGTCCGGACCAGCAACCCGACCAGCGCCATCACCCACGACATCGCGTAGGCGAAGACCAGCAGCAGGAGCACCCCGAGGATCGCCTCGCCGACGGAGGTGTGAATCCGCCACCCGACCAGCAGGCCGGTGATCATCATGACGGCGATGGTGAGGACGTTGAGCCCCAGGTCGGCGACCGTGCGCCCGACCAGCACCGCCGACCGGGCCATCGGCAGCGAGCGGAAGCGGTCGATCAGACCCTTCTGCAGGTCCTCCGCCAGGCTGGCGCCGGTGATCGTGCTCCCGAAGATCACCGTCTGGGCGAAGATCCCCGGCAGGAGGAACTCGGCGTAGCTCAGCCCGCCGGGGACGGGGATCGCGCTGCCGAAGACGTACCGGAACAGCAGCACGAACATGATCGGCGACAGGGTCGCGAAGACGATCAGGTCCGGCACGCGCTTGACCTTGATCAGGTTGCGCCGGGTGATGGTCAGGCTGTCGGAGACGGCCATGGCCAGCGTGGTCATCGGGTGCTCCCTGCGGTCGGTGCGGGCTCGCGACCGGTCGTGGTCCGGTCCGGTTCACGCGTCTCGTCGTCGACGTCCCCGGCTTCCTCGGCGGCGTGGCCGGTGAGGGTGAGGAACACGTCGTCCAGGTCGGGACGGCGCAGACCCACGTCGAGGACCTCCACCCCGCTGCCCTCGAGCCGGCGCAGCGCCTCGGCGAGCACCTCGGTGCCACCGCGCACCGGCAGGCTGAGCCGGCGGCTCTGCTCGTCCGACCGCGGTTCGTCGACCGCCAGGGGGCGGAGCCGCTTCGTCGCCTCGACGATGTCCACCGCGCGGGCCAGCGTGAACTCCAGCCGCTGGCCACCGACCTGCGCCTTCAGCTCGTCACCGGTGCCACGGGCGATGACCTTGCCGCGGTCGATGACGACCATGCGGTCGGCCAGCCGGTCGGCCTCCTCCAGGTACTGGGTGGTGAGCAGGATCGTCGTCCCGCCGTCGGCGAGTTCGGCGATGAACTCCCACATGGCGAGCCGGCTGCGCGGGTCGAGCCCGGTCGTCGGCTCGTCGAGGAACAGCACGCGCGGGCGGTTGATCAGCGAGGCGGCGATGTCCAGCCGCCGGCGCATGCCGCCGGAATACGTCTTGGCCGGCCGGTCGGCGGCGTCGGACAGGTCGAACCGCTCCAGCAGCTCACCCGCCCGGGAGCGCGCCTCGCCCTTGCGCAGGTGGTAGAGGCGGCCGACCATCTCGAGGTTCTCGAAGCCGGTCAGGTACTCGTCGACGGCGGCGTACTGGCCGGTCAGGCCGATCGACGCGCGCACCGCATCCGCGTCGCGCACCACGTCGAGGCCCACCACCTCCGCCCGTCCGGCATCGGCGAGGAGCAACGTGGTGAGGATCCGCACCACCGTCGTCTTCCCCGCGCCGTTCGGGCCGAGGAGGCCGAGCACCGAGCCCTCGGTCACGGTCAGGTCCACTCCGTCGAGAGCGGTGGTGGCGCCGAAGCGCTTCACCAGCCCCTCGACCACGATCGCGTCGGTCATGGGACCCACGCTAGGGGCAGACGGTGACAGTTCCCGACCGCTTTTCGCGGCGGGCGGACAGGGATCTCAGGCGTCGGATGCACGCCAGTCAGGACGTCGTACCGGCGCGGAACTCATCGGCCCGCCGGCCTCTCAGTCGTGCTCGACCGTGTACCCCGCCCGGGACAACGCCGAGGTGACCTCGGTGGCGTGGTCGGGTCCGCGGGTCTCCAGGACGACGAAGATCTCCACCTCACCCACGTGCAGCCCGGTGCCGGTGCGCTCGTGCGCCACCTCGAGCACGTTGGCGCCGACCGCGGCCAGCTCGGCCAGCACGGCGGCGAGCGAGCCGGGCCGGTCGGGCACCGTCAGGCGCAGCGACAGGTAGCGGCCGGCCGCGGCCATGCCGTGCTGCACCACCTTGAGCAGCAGCACCGGGTCGATGTTGCCGCCGGAGACGACGGCGACGACCGGCGGGGGGAACGCCCCGGGCTCCGCCAGCACCGCCGCGACGGCGGCCACGCCGGCCGGCTCCACCACGAGCTTGGCGCGCTCCAGGCAGAAGAGCAGGGCGCGGGACAGGTCCTCCTCGCTGACCGTCCGCACCTCGTCCACCAGGCCCCGCACGTGGGCGAAGGTGAGGTCGCCCGGCGAGGCGACGGCGATGCCGTCGGCCATCGTCGCCATCGACGGCAGCGCCACGGGCCGGCCCTCCGCCAGCGACCCGGGAAAGGCCGCCGCCATCTCCGCCTGGACGGCCACGACCCGGACGTCCGGACGGCGGGCCTTCACCGCCGCCGCGACGCCGGAGACCAGCCCCCCGCCACCCGCGCAGACGACGACGGTCGCGACGTCCGGGCACTGCTCGAGGAGCTCCAGGCCGACCGTGCCCTGCCCGGCGATCACGTCCGCGTGCTCGAAGGGGTGGATGAAGACCGAGCCGGTCCGCTCCGCGTGCTCCGACGCGGAAACGAGGGCCTCGGTCAGCGTCGGGCCGCCGAGGCGGACCTCGGCGCCGTAGGCGCGGGTGGCCGCGACCTTCGGCAGCGGCGCCGTCTCCGGCATGAAGACGGTGGCCGAGCAGCCCAGGAGACGGGCGGCGAGGGCCACCCCCTGCGCGTGGTTGCCGGCGCTCGCGGCGACCACGCCGCGGGCCCGCTCGGCGTCGGTGAGCCGGGCGATGCGCGTGTAGGCGCCGCGGATCTTGAAGGAGCCGGTCCGCTGCAGGTTCTCGCACTTGAGCCACACCGGTCCGCCCACGCGGTCGGCGAGCCCCCGGGAGTGCCACAGGGGTGTGTGCCGGACGACGTCGGCGAGCAGCACGGCCGCGGACTCGACGTCGGCACCGCTGACCAGCGGTGGCTGGGCGGTGGGAGCCTCGGAGCTGGTCACGGCCCGATCCTCGCAGGGCGTCGCGCCGGAGCTGTGACCAGACGCGCAAGATCGTCGTACCGTGGTCGAGGTGACGGACCCGGCCACCCCAGCCACCCCTCCCCCCGCCCCCACGACACTCGGCGAGCTCCGCGTCAGCGGGCCCGCCTTCCGCCCGGTGAAGGCGGAACTGCGCGCCAACCTGCTCGCCCGCCTCGGTCGCGGCGAGCCCAGCCTCCCGGGCATGGTCGGCTTCGAGGACACCGTGCTCCCGGAGGTGGAGCGCGCCCTCATCGCCGGCCACGACCTCGTCCTGCTGGGCGAGCGCGGCCAGGGCAAGACCCGGCTGATCCGCACGCTCGTCGGGCTCCTCGACGAGTGGACGCCCGTCATGGTCGGCAGCGAACTCAACGAGCACCCGCTGCACCCGATCTCGGTGTGGGCGCACCGGCAGATCGCCGAGCACGGCGACGCCACCCCCGTCGGCTGGCTGCACCGCAGCGACCGCTTCGGCGAGAAGCTCGCCACTCCCGACACGAGCGTCGGCGACCTGATCGGCGACGTCGACCCGATCAAGGTGGCCGAGGGCCGCACGCTGGGCGACCCGGAGACCGTCCACTACGGCCTGGTCCCCCGCACCAACCGCGGCATCTTCAGCGTCAACGAGCTGCCCGACCTCGCCGAGCGGATCCAGGTCGCGCTGCTCAACGTGCTCGAGGAGCGGGACATCCAGATCCGCGGCTACCGGGTCCGGCTGCCGCTGGACCTGCTGCTCGTGGCCAGCGCCAACCCCGAGGACTACACCAACCGCGGCCGGATCATCACGCCGCTGAAGGACCGCTTCGGCGCCGAGGTGCGGACGCACTACCCGATCGACCTGGCCGACGAGATCCGGCTGCTGCACCAGGAGGCGCAGACGAGCTGGACCGGGGACGGCACGTTCGGGACGCCGGTCGTGCCCGAGCACCTGGCCGAGATCATCGCCCGCTTCACCCGGCTGGTCCGCGAGTCCAGCCACGTCGACCAGCGGTCGGGCGTCAGCGCCCGCTTCGCGATCGCCGGACTGGAGACGGTCACCGCGTCGGCCGTGCGCCGCGCCGCGATCGCCGGGGAGACCCGCCCGGTGGCCCGCGTCGTCGACCTGCCGAGCGTCGTCCCCGCGAGCCGGGGCAAGGTCGAGTTCGCCGACTCCGGCTCCGACCCCGACGACGAGCGGGAGCTCGAGGTCCTCGAGCACCTGCTGCGCCAGGCGACCGCGCAGACGTTCCGCGCCCGCTGCGCCGGCCTGGACCTCACGGGCCTGCAGGAGCACTTCACGGGCGGCGAGACGGTGGAGTCCGGCGAACTGGTCCCGGCGCCGGCCCTGCTCGGTCAGCTGGGCACCATCCCGAAGCTCGCGGAGCTGCTCGGCCGCCTGGGCGTGCCCGAGGGCGAGCAGTCGGCCGAGCAGGCGGCGGCCGCGGTCGAGTTCGCCCTCGAGGGGCTCTACCTCACCCGGCGACTGGCCAAGGACACCGACGGCACCCGCACCATCTACGGGGCCTGACGTGACCGGCAGGCGCCCGCGCGGCTACCGGTACGGCAAGTGGCACGGCGGGCCCGACCCCCTGGCGCCGCCCTACGACCTCGGCAACGCCGTCGACGAGATCGGCGACTCGGTGCTGGGCGGCAGCGGGGTGCGGGAGGCGCTGCGCGAACTGCTCCGGCGGGGCACCGAGGGCCGGCGCGGTCTGGACGAGCTCCGCCGCTCGGTCCGCGAGCGGCTGCGCAAGGCGCGGACCGCCGGGCGGATGGACGGCACGCTCCAGGAGGTCCGGGAGCTGCTCGACAAGGCGCTCACCGCGGAGAAGCGCGAGCTCTTCCCCGACCCCGACGACTCGGCGCGGATGGCGGAGGCCGAGCTGGACGCCCTGCCCGAGGACACCGCCGGCGCCGTCCGGGCGCTCAAGGAATACCCCTGGCGCTCGGAGGAGGCCCGGCAGGCCTACGAGCAGATCCAGGACCTGCTCCGCCGGGAGGTGCTCGACAGCTCGTTCGCGTCGATGAAGCAGGCGCTGGAGCACGCGAGCGAGCAGGACATGCAGGCGGTCAAGGACATGGTCGCCGACCTGTCCCAGCTGATCGACGCGCACAACCGCGGTGAGGACACCGACGAGCGGTTCCGCGACTTCATGGACAAGCACGGCCAGTTCTTCCCGGACGACCCGCAGTCGGTCGAGGAGCTGATCGACTCGCTGGCCCGCCGGGCCGCGGCCCAGGAACGGATGATGGCCGGCCTCTCGCCCGAGCAGCGGGCCGAGCTGTCGGACCTGATGTCCCAGGCGATGTCCGACATGGGGCTGGCCAGCGAGATGGCCCACCTGTCCGACGCCCTCCGCCAGGCCCGGCCGGACCTGCCGTGGGGGCAGCGCGGGCAGGTGCCCGACGGCGAGCAGGGCCTGGGCATGGGCGACGCCACGAGCGCCGTCGCCGAGCTCGCCGACCTCGAGGCACTGTCCAGCCAGCTGTCGCAGGGCTACGCCGGGGCGTCGCTGGCCGACATCGACGAGGAGCTGCTCGAGCGGGCGCTCGGGCGGCCGGCCGTCGACGACCTCGCCGCCCTCCGCCAGCTGGAGCGCGAGCTCGAGCGGCAGGGCTTCCTCAACCGGTCCGACGGGAAGCTGGAGCTCTCGCCGAAGGCGGTCCGCCGGCTGGGTGCCACGGCGCTGCGCCGGGTGTTCGCGAAGCTCGACGCCACCGGCCGGGGCGAGCACGACGTCGCCGACGCCGGGGCGGCCGGCGAGCTCACGGGCAGCTCCCGGGAGTGGCGCTTCGGCGACGAGCAGCCGCTCGACGTCGTCCGCACGGTGAAGAACGCCGTCCTGCGGACTGCGCACGAGCCGCGTCACGAGGGTGAGCGCCGGGTGCACATCGCCGTCGACGACTTCGAGGTCGTCGAGACCGAGCGGCGCACCGGCGCCGCCGTGGCCCTGCTGGTCGACCTGTCCTACTCGATGGCGCTGCGCGGCACGTGGGGCGCGGCGAAGTCGACGGCGATGGCGCTGCACTCGCTGGTGACGACGCGCTTCCCGCAGGACGCGATCCAGATCATCGGGTTCTCCTCCACGGCCCAGGTGCTGCGGCCGGAGACCCTCGCCGAGCTGTCGGTGGACACGCTGCAGGGCACCAACCTGCAGCACGGGCTGATGCTCGCCCGCCGGTTCCTCGCCCACCACCGGGACGCCGAGCCGGTGGTCCTGGTGGTCACCGACGGGGAGCCGACCGCGCACCTGGAGGACGACGGGACGCCGTTCTTCTGCTGGCCGCCGATGCCCGAGACGATTGCCCGGACCGTGGCGGAGATGGAGCGGGTCGCGCGCACCGGCGCGACGGTGAACGTGTTCGCCCTCGATCCCGACCCGGGGCTGATCCACTTCGTGCACGACCTCACGCAGCGCGCCGGAGGCCGGGTGTTCGAGCCGGACGCCGACCGGCTCGGCGAGTACGTGGTGGCCGACTACCTGAGGGCACGCCGGGGCCGTCGGGCACGCTGAGCCGGTGACCGCCGACAGCCCAGTGACCGTCGACGAGGTGGCCGCGGAGGTCACCCATCCCCTCCGACGTGCCGTCCTGCGGCCGGACGGCGGCGACGTCGTGTGGGCCGGCGACGAGGACCCGGCGACGTTCCACCTCGCCGCGCGCACTCCCGACGGCCGGGTCGTCGGGGTGGTCCGGTTCTCCCCCGCCGCCTGTTCCTGGCGGCCCGCCGAGAACCCGTGGCAGCTGCGCGGCATGGCCACCGATGCGACCGTCCGCGGGGCCGGCGCCGGACGCGCCCTGGTGGCCGCCGGCCTGGCTGCGGTGGCCGCGCGGGGCGGCGACCTGCTGTGGTGCGACGCGCGCGTGGCGGCGGCGGGCTTCTACGAGCGGATGGGCTTCACGGTGGTGACGGAGCCCTACGACAAGCCGGGCATCGGGCCGCACCTGGGCATGCTCTTCCCCCTGCCCGTCGATGAGTCCGGGCGGTCCGGCACGTCTGCCCTCGCGTGACCGAGTACGTGCACACGGAGGACGGCGTCCGCCTGGCCTACGACCGCGAGGGCAGCGGTCAGCCTCTGGTCCTGATCGGTGGCGCCGGCCAGTTCCGCGCGGTCGACCCCGCCTCCCGGGCGCTGACGAGCGAGCTGGCCCGCCGTGGCTTCGACGTCGTCCACTACGACCGGCCCGGACGTGGCGACAGCGGGGGCGAGCCCCCGTTCACCCTCGCCGGCGAGGTGGCCGCCGTCCGGGCGCTCGTCGATGTGCTCGGCGGCCGGGCGTGGCTGTACGGCAGTTCCTCCGGCGGCGCGATCGCCCTCGCCGCCGCGGCCGTCCTGCCCGGCGTGGAGCGCCTGCTGCTCTGGGAGGTCCCCCTCGGCGAGGAGGAGGGAACCGACGGGGCGGAGTTCCTCGCCGCCATCCGCGAACGCGTGGCAGCCGGGGACCGGGAGGGCACCCTGCGCCTGTTCATGGAGGGCATGCCACCGGAGTGGTTCGAGGCCATGCGCACCGGACCGCAGTGGCCGCTGTTCGAGCGCATGGCCCCGTCGGTCGCGGCCGACGCCGAGGCGCTGGCCTGGACCCAGTCGGCGCCGCGCACGCAGCTCTGGTCCGCGATCACGGCGCCGACCGTGGTCCTCCTGGGGACGTCGGCCTTCCCCTTCTTCGCGGACGCGGCCGACTCGATCGTGCGGTCCCTCGCGTCCGCCGAACGCGCCGAGGTGCCCGGCAGCGGGCACGGCTGGGAGCCGGCCGCCCTCGCCGCGGCCCTCGCCGACCGTCTCCCGGCGTCGTGAGGGAGGTCAGCCCAGCGGTTCGGAGCCGCTCGAGCTGATCCCCGGGATACGGCCGGCGCGGAAGGCGTCGACGAAGAGCTGGTGGTCCTCCTGCGCCCGCCGCGCGTACCCGTGCGCGAACTCGACGAGGTCGGCGACGAACTCCTCGCGGCGGCCGCCGATCATCGCCAGCACCGCCTCCTCCGTCTGGAACGGCACGAGGGCGTGGTCGCTGTCGGCGTCGCCGACGCAGTGCAGCTTCGCCGTCGCCCGGCCCAGCTGCACCAGCACCGGGCGGATCTCGTCGGGCTCGGTGAGGTCCTCCCACTCCAGGTCGAGCTCGTAGGGCGAGAGCTCGGCCACGACGAACCCGGTCCCGCGGATGTCGGTGTAGCCCAGGAACTGCGAGGTGTGCGACTGCAGCGCCCGCTGGCTGGTCGCCGTCCGGTGCCCCTCGTGGTCGAAGTAGTCGTGGATCCGGGCGTCGGTGACGATCCGGCTGGGCGCCGGCACGTTGCCCTGCTTCACCGACAGGACGACGTCGTTCTCCAGGGCCTCGTCGTAGCCCTCGAGCAGCACGTTGTAGGCGGGCAGCCCCGCACTGCCGATGCCGAACCCCCCGGTGCCGATGAGGTCCTTCACGTCGTAGGCGACCTCGCGCCGCCACGGCCGCGGGGGCAGCGTCCCCTTGTACCGCTCCAGCGCCGCGAGCACCTCGTCGCGCTCGGCGTCCTCCAGCCGCCGGTTGCGCGCCCGGTCGGCGAAGCGCCGCTCGTAGCGCTCGACGACGGTCATCCGGTCGAGCAGCGCCAGCCGCGTGCGGGTGGCCGTCTCCCGGATCAGCTCGTTGACCGCGCCCTCGGTGTTGTGCACGGTGAGCGCGAAGTCGCGGTCGGCGTCGGACCGGGAGAAGGCTTCCACCTGGTCCAGCCAGGCGTGCAGGTAGACGGCGACGAGCTCGGCGATGACGTCGTCGGAGAAGGCTTTCCGCCAGGACATGAGCGCGAAGCTGGCCGCGAACCGGCGCAAATCCCAGCTCACGTGCCCGAGGTAGGCCTCGTCGAAGTCGTTGACGTCGAACACGATCCGGCCGGTCGCGTCCATGTAGGTGCCGAAGTTCTCCGCGTGCAGGTCACCATGGATCCACACGCGGGACGTCCGCTCGTCGCTCCAGCGGTCCTCGGACGTCGCCATGTCGGCGTAGAACAGACAGGCACTGCCCCGGTAGAACGCGAAGGGATCGGCGGCCATCTTGCGGAACTTGGTCCGGAAGGCGTCGGCATCGGCGGCCATCAGCTCGGAAAAGGCCTCGACGAGGACGTCCACGATCAGCTGACCGCGCTCGTCGGCGTCTGTGGGCTGGGTCACACCTGCGGGTGATAGGGCCACGAGGAGCACCGTAGAGGGCCGATAACCTGCGTAACAGGAACGGACGGCGGACAGACGAACGCGAGCACCGGAGCGGAGGCACCGTGACACGGAC
>DASQTE010000146.1:0-3541 GCA_035642035.1 Blastococcus sp. | reverse complement strand
CCGCCGCACCCAGCCGCGATCCTCCAACCGGCCGACGGTGTGCGACAACCGGCTCTGCGACTGGTTGGCCCGGCGGGCGAGGTCGCTCATCCGCCGGCTGCGGGTCGGCGACTCCGAGAGCATCGCGAGGACCACGTACGCGGCATGGCTGAGGCCGGCGTCGCGCTGCAGCTGGGCGTCCAGGGCGCGCGGCACGAGCTCCGACACGGTGAGCCAGGCGCGCCAGGTCCGCTGCTGCTCGTCATCGAGCCACCGATCCCCCACGGTCGAGACCGTACGCGGCACCGGCCGGTCAGCGGATGACGGTCACGCGCCGGCGGAGAGTCGGCGGCCCATCTCCTCGTGCACGGCCTGGATGGCCTGCAGGGGCCGCATCATCACCCGGAACTCGACGATCCTCGCGGCGTCGTCGCACCGGATGATGTCGACGCCGTTGACGTACTTGCCGTGCAGGGTGGTCTCGAACTCGAGCACCGCGGTGTCGCCGGCGACGACCTGTTTCGTGTACCGGAACGCCTGGGCGGGATCGCCGGCCGCGTCCCCCGCCAGCGAGGCGGCCGCCGCCTCGAGGTACCGGGTGGCGATGTCCTTGCCGCGTTGGGGCGTGAAGACCACCGGCGACCAGAAGACGACGTCGTCGGCGAGGAGCTCGTCCAGACCCCCCGGCAGGTCGCCGCTCATGTACCGGTGCCATCGCGCGACCACGTCCTCGATCATGACCGAACCTCCCCGCGCAGACGCTGCGTGCATTCCCCTGGGAAGGCCGGACCCTATCCCCCCGGCACACCCTGCTCCCGCGGCTAGTCGCCGTCCTCTGGGCTCCCGAAGTCCTCGAGCACGCGCTCGAAGGGCGTGGAATGCACGGCGACGTCGCCGGCGAACGGGTAGTTGAACCCGACCGCGACGAACAGGAGCACGCCGATGAGCACCGCGAGGCTGCCCACCATCACGAGGTGGATCCCGGTGCGCTCCAGGCCGAACATCAGCGCGAAGCCGACGGTGACCAGGGCACCGACGATGAGTGCGATCCACAGGCTGCCGGGGATCCCGCTCTCGACGAAGTCGAGCCGCTGGCTGCGCAGGCTCACGAGCTGGTTCAGCCGGTCCAGCTCCGCGCCCACGAACGCCTCCTGACTGGGCCCGGTGACCGGCGTGTCGGCGAGCACGTCCGTCATCTCCTGCAGGATGTCGCCCGCCTCTGGATCCCCTGGCCTGCCCGCCGCCATGGCCGGCCAGGAGTCGTCGACCACCTCGGTCGCGTACCGCACGACCAGGCCTCGCATCTCGGCTTGCGCGTCGGCGGGCAGGCCGGCGCTGTTCCGGTAGAGGGTCCGCAGAGCGCTCGCTTCCTGGCCGACCACCGCTTCGGCCCTGGTGAAGCTCTCCCAGGCGACGATGACGACGAAGGCCAGCAGCACCGCGTAGATGACGCCGACGACCGCGATGATGAAGCCCACCACGTCGTTGTGCTCGCCCCGTGCCAGGGCGGGCCAGCGGCGCCGGATCGTCAGCTGGACGAGCACGACCAGCGCGGGGAAGACGATCACCAGCCCGATGAATACGAGCCACCCCGGGGCGGACAGGATGCTCCGGACCATGCTGCCCTCCGGGCGCTCCTGATCCCGGGCGCCCGGGATCGCGTCGTGGTCCAGGGCAGAGTCGCACTCCCCGCCGGGGGCGGGAACCCGATCCGGCTCGGCTGCGAGCCGCCGGCGGCGCGATCGAGCGCGCGACGCGTACCTCACATTCCCCGGCAGTGCGTGGACGCCCGCTGCCACGTGGCGCATCATTGGCAGTCGCCGGGTGTGAGTGCCAGCCCGGAGCAGACTTCCGCACCGCCAGGGAGACACCGTCGTGCCCACGTACCAGTACGCCTGCACCAACCCCGAGGGGAAGCACGAGTTCGAGGTCGTGCAGTCCTTCAGCGACGCCCCGGTGAGCGAGTGCCCGGAGTGCGGCGCGCCGGTGCGCAAGGTCTACGGCTCGGTGGGCGTCGTCTTCAAGGGCTCGGGCTTCTACCGGACCGACAGCCGCAAGACCGCATCGACGTCGGAGAAGGCCTCCTCCTCCTCGAACGGGTCGTCGACCTCCTCCTCCTCGTCGTCGTCGTCGAAGGAGAGCTCGTCCGCCACCCCGGCCGCCAGCACCTCGACGAGCTCGTCGAAGGCAGCCGACTGACGCGCTGCCTCCGTCCACAGCGGATCGCGCCGTCCACAATCTGAGCCGGCGCCCTCCACTCTGAGGACCGCTGCCGCAGCCTCGGTGGATGCCGCAGTTCCGCCGTCCCCGGTTCCCCCTGCACACCGCCCGCCGGGCGGCTGCCGCGCTGCTGGCCGTCGTGGCGCTGCTCCTCGCCGCACGCCCGGAGCCGCCGTCCTCCGCCGCACGGCCGCCCGACGACGCCGCTGTGGTGGTCGCCGCCACCGACCTGCCGCCCGGCACGGTCCTGGCCGGGTCGGACCTCGCCGTCGCCCGGCTCCCGCCGGACTTCCTGCCGGCCGGCATCGCCGCCGAGCCGTCGGCGCTCGTGGACCGGGTGCTGGCCTCCCCCGTCCGCGCCGGGGAACCGGTCACCGACGTCCGCCTGGTGGGCGCCGGCCTCACGGCGCTGCTGCCCGACGGCCAGGTCGCGGCCCCCGTCCGGCTGGCCGACCTCGCCGTGGCCGCGCTGGTCCGGACCGGTGACCGCGTCGACGTCCTCGCCACCCCGCCCGACGCCGGCACCGCGGAGATCGTGGCCGCCTCCGCCCTCGTGCTCGCCGTCCCACGAGGCGAGCAGGACGCTGCCGAGGGGCTGCTGCTCCTGGCCGTCGACGGCGACACCGCCGCCCGGCTGGCGGCGACGTCGACCTCCGCCACGCTGACCCTCAGCCTGCCGCCACCGTGACGCGCACCCCCGCCTCACCGACGGCGGGACACCGGTGTGCGTGGATGAGCGCATGTTCAAGGGATTCAAGGACTTCCTGCTGCGCGGGAGCGTCGTCGACCTCGCCGTCGCCGTGGTCATCGGGACCGCGTTCACGCTGCTGGTCTCGTCGTTCACCGATTCGTTCCTGAAGCCGCTGATCGGCCTGCTCGGAGGGGGCGGCACCGGCGGCGGCAGCTTCACCGTCAACGGCCAGACGTTCACCTGGGGCGCCTTCCTCAACCAGGTCATCACCTTCGTGCTCACCGCCGCGGTCGTCTACTTCGTCGTCGTGCTGCCGATGAAGGCGATCATGGAGCGGCGCAGACGGGGCGAGGAGGCCGGGCCCGCGGCGCCGACCCAGGTGGAGCTCCTCGCGGAGATCCGCGACCTGCTGCGCGCGCAGCAGGGTCTCGGTCCCGGGCCGGACCCGCTCGACCCTGGCATGACGACGCTCCCCGGGCAGCTCTGAGGCCTCAGTCGCTGCCCCAGTGCGGCGGCCGGTCCTGCAGGTAGCGGCGGTCGGCGTCGGACGGGTCGGCCGGTCGCTCGCCCCAGCCGACGTCGCTGTCGTCCGGGGCCCGGAGCGGCCGGGCCGGCGCCGTCGGCGGCGCGGCGGGCTCCAGCGGCCGGCCG
>DASQTE010000145.1:0-10319 GCA_035642035.1 Blastococcus sp. | reverse complement strand
GAGTGCGAACGGCTTGTCGCAGACGACGGCGAGGCCGAGCTCCAGCGCCTGGTCGGTCAGCTCGCTGTGCGTCGCCGCCGGCGTGGAGACGGCCACCGCCTCGGCGCCGGCCGCGACCAGCTCTTCCAGCGAGCCGAACGTGCTGCGGCCGGGGGAGTCCTGCTCGACCAGCGCGCGGCGCTCGACGGACGACGTCACGACGCCGACGAGGTCGATCCCGGGGGCCACGCCGAGGAGGGGCGCGTGGAAGTACCGGCCGCCGAAGCCGTAGCCGACGAGACCGAAGCGCACGGGCGGGGTGGCGGCGGGATCCGGTCTGGTCACCGGGCCATCATGGCGCAGGAGCCCGGCCGGCCGTGTCGGGCCGGAAGCCCATCGCCCCGCCTCACGGGCTCGGGGCCGGCGCCGTGCCAAGGTGGGCGCCGTGCCCGTCGTCCCGCCCCTCTCGCACAGGTGACCGCGCTCCTCGCGATCGCCAGCGGGCTCCTGGGACTGATCGTCGGTGCACTGGTCAATCGGGCGGCGGGCCGGTTCCCGTGGACGGAGCAGGCGCGCGGTGGTCCTGCGGTCCGTCGGCCGGTGCTCGAGCTGGGGACGGCGGTGCTGTTCGCTCTCACTGCCCTGCTGTTCGGCCTGTCGTGGGAGCTCCCGGCGTTCCTCTTCCTCGCCGCCGTCGCGGTCCTGCTCACGGTCATCGACGTCCAGCACAGGCTGCTGCCGAACCGCGTGGTGCTGCCGTCGATCGGGATCGGCGCGGCTCTGCTGACCGTCGGGGCGTCGGGCACCGGTGACTGGCCGGCGTTGCTGCGCGGGGTCGTGGCAGCAGCGTCGCTGTTCGTCGTCTTCTTCGTCCTGGTCCTGATCTCGCCCCGCAGCATCGGGATGGGTGACGCCAAGCTCGCCGCCCTGCTCGGGCTCTACCTCGGCTGGCTGGGTTGGGAGTTCGTGCTGCTCGGGATCGCCGCCGGCTTCGTCGTCCAGGCCCTGCTCGCCGTCGTGCTGGTGGTGACGCGGCGGATCGGGCTCAAGGGTGAGCTGCCCTTCGGGCCCGCCATGCTCGCCGGCGCGGCGCTGGTGATCGGCTGGAGCGGCTCGCTCCTGGGCTGACCGCGCCGATTCCGCTCACCGAGCGTCACCTAAACCTGCGGCGGGGCACTCCTTCGAAGGTCCTGTGTCCGCCGTTCGGGTGAACATCGCTCAAGTTGCCGGCGGGTCGGGTCGACAGGCTCCTCACAGCCGCGAGGCCGGGTCAATCGATCCGTGCCGGACGGTCGACCCCTCAAGGAGCACGACATGCAGCAGATCTTCGCCACCCTGTTCAGCTTCGTCGCGGGCGCCAAGACCCGCATGGAAGAGGAGAAGGGTGCCACCGCGGTCGAGTACGGCCTGCTCGTGGGCCTCATCGCCGTCGCGATCATCGTGACCGTCGGCCTGCTCGGCACCGAGCTGAACGGCCTCTTCGACTCCATCGTGGACGAGCTGCCCGGCGGCGCCGCGGACTGACGCAGCCTTCCCATCCATCCGCGGCTGTCCGGCGCAGCGGCCCCCCGCCAGGGGGTCGCTGCGCCGATGCACACGGGCCGGTGCACGAGGAAGGCGGTGAGACGTGATGACGAAGACCGGACTGCGCGGAGAACGCGGGGCCACGGCGGTGGAGTTCGCCTTCATCGTGCCGCTGCTCATCGTGCTCGTCCTCGGCATCGCCGAGTTCGGGAGGGCCTTCCAGGTGTCCGGCCAGCTGTCGGCCGCCGCCCGCGAGGGCGTCCGGGTGATGGCCCTGCAGAACGACCCGGCGGCCGCCCGGAACGCGGTGCGCAGCGCCGCACCGGCACTCGACCCGGCCGTGACCGACGCGCAGATCACGATCGCGCCGGCCTCGTGCCCGGCCACGGGCACCACCAGCACGACGGTCCGCGTGACCGTCACCTATCCCATGCCCTTCCTCACCGACTTCTTCGGGAGCGGCGTCGACCTCACCGGAACAGGAGTCATGCGATGCAACGGCTGATCGACCTGATCCGCGGCCGCCTCTCCGCCGAGCGCGGGGCCAGCGCGGTGGTCTTCTCACTGCTCCTCGTGCCGATGCTGGGCTTCACCGCCATCGCCGTCGACATCGGCGCGCTCTACGCCGAGCGGGCCCGCCTGCAGGTCGCCGCCGACGCCGCCGCGATCGCCGTCGCCCAGGACTGCTCGCGCGGCAACTGCGGCGACATGCTCGCCACCGCGCGCGCCATGGTCACGGCCAATGACGGCGACGCCACCGCCGCCCAGCCGGTCCTCAGCAGCGTGCCGCTGAGCGTCACCGTCACCGGCCGGACGCCGGTGCGGCACTGGTTCGCCCCGATCATCGGGCACGACGCGACGGAGGTCTCGGCGGCGGCGACCGTCGGCTGGGGCGCGCCCAGCAGGGGCACCGCCGTCCTGCCGCTGACCTTCTCCTGGTGCGAGTTCTCGCAGATGACCGGCGGCGGCATGCCGTCGGGCACCACCGCCAGGACGATCTTCTTCAGCAAGACCTCGGGCACCACCGGATGCACCGGGCCCTCGCACAACTTCGTCCCCGGCGGCTTCGCGTACCTCGACACGCCGTCGGGCAGGTGCGAGGCCGCCAGTGCACGGCTCGAGCGGTCCTACTCGTCGACCGGGAACAGCGTGCCGTCGGCCTGCTCGACGGGCGACTTCTCGGCATGGATCGGGCAGACCGTGCTGCTCCCGCTCTTCGAGGAGTCGGGGGACACCGGCAGCAACGCCTGGTACCGGGTCTACGGCTATGCCGCCTTCGAGCTCACCGGCTTCCACCTCGGCGGCCAGTACAGCACCAGCCCGAAGCCGTGCAACGGCAACGAGCGGTGCGTGGCCGGCTACTTCACGCGTTTCGTGGACCTGTCCGACCGCTTCGACTACAGCCCCGACGCCCCGCAGCTCGGGGCCTCCATCCTCCGACTGATCCGATAGGGGCGCGCAGACGTGGTACGCCGACTCCTGGCCGCTTTCGCGGCCCTCCTCCTCCTCGTCGTCGGCACGGCGGTCCTGGTGGCCTACGTGCGGGGCGCGGACAGCCGTGCCCTGGCCGGCGTCCGCACCGTCGAGGTCCTCGTCGCCGACCAGTTGGTCCCCGAGGGGACGACGGCCGACCAGCTCGGGGACCTGGTGCGGACCGACATCGTGCCGGCGAAGACCGCCGTCGACGGCCGGGTCACCGACCTCGAGTCGCTCGCCGGCCAGGTCGCCACGGTGGACCTCCAGCCGGGCGAGCAACTGCTCGCGAGCCGGTTCGGGAGCCCCGACGACCTGCAGGCACCGGGGACGGTCGCCGTCCCCGACGGTCTGCAGGAGGTCAGCATCCTGCTGGAGCCCCAGCGGGCGGTCGGCGGCCGCCTGGCGGCCGGCGACACCGTCGGTGTCTTCGTGTCGCTGAGTGAGGGGAAGACCACCCACGTCGTCCTGCACCACGTGCTGGTCACCCAGGTGCAGGGCGCGCCGGCGCCCGCCGACCCGGCGTCGGCCGACCCGGAGACGGCGTCCGCCGGCGCCGCCGCCCCCTCGGCGAGCCTCATGATCACCCTCGCCGTGACAGCCGCCAAGGCGGAGGCCGTCGTGTTCGGCATCGAGCACGGCACCGTCTGGCTCTCCCTGGAGCCGGCGGGCGCCGACACGAGCGGGACCGAGGTCATCACTTCGGACAACATCTACGGAAAGGCCTTCGCATGAGCCGCGTCGTGCTCGCTGCCGCCGACGAGGAGCTGACCCTCCGCGTCAAGCAGGCGGCCGACGGCGACGTCCGCGTCCTGCCGTCCGGCCGCCTCCCCGGTGACCCCGCGCGCCTGTTCGAGCAGCTGCTCGACGGCGAGCTGCCGGACGTCCTGTTCATCGGCCCGCTCGCGCCGGCGTCCGAGGTGCTCACGCTGGCCGCCCGGCTGGACGTGCAGAGCCCCGGCATCGCCGTCGTGCTCGTGGCCGACCCGTCGCCGGAGATGCTGCAGGCGGCCATGCGCGCCGGCATCCGCGACGTGCTCCCCGCCCAGGCCGACGTGCCGGAGATCCGGGCCGCCGTCGAGCGGGCCGGCCAGGCCGCGTCCGGGCGCCGCCGGGTGCTGCGCCCGGTCGAGGAGACCGCGCGCTACACCGGGCGGGTCATCACCGTCGCCTCGCCCAAGGGTGGCGTGGGCAAGACGACCGTCTCGACGAACCTGGCCATCGGGCTCACCGAGGCGGCACCCCAGTCGACCGTCCTGGTCGACCTCGACGTCCAGTTCGGCGACGTGGCCTCGGCGCTCAGCCTGGTGCCCGAGTACACCCTGCCCGACGTCGTCCGCGGGCCGGCCAGCGAGGACACGATGGTCCTCAAGACCTTCCTGACGCAGCACCCGAGCGGGCTCTACGCCGTCTGCGGGGCGGAGTCGCCGGCCGCCGGCGACACCGTCCGCGGCGAGGACGTCACCCGGCTGCTGGCCATGCTGGCCCGGGAGTTCCGCTACGTCGTCGTCGATACCGCGCCGGGACTCTCGGAGCAGACGCTGGCCGCCCTCGACCGGGCCACCGACGTCGTGATGCTGACCAGCATGGACGTCCCCGGCGTCCGCGGGCTGCGGAAGGAGCTGGACGTGCTGCGCGAGCTGGCGATGATCCCGGCCGGCCGGCACGTGGTCATGAATTTCGCCGATCCCAAGGGCGGGCTGTCGGTGCGCGACGTCGAGACGACGATCGGCACCGGCGTGGACGTCGTCCTGCCCCGGTCCTCGGCCGTGCCGGCGTCGACCAACCGGGGCACCCCGCTGCTCGAGAGCGGCAGCCGGCGCGACCCCATGGTCAAGGAGCTGAAGCGGCTCGTGTCGCGCTTCTCGGCGACCCCGCTCATGCGGGCGACCCGGTACGGGGCCAAGCACCGGGCGGCGTCCTGATGGACCTCGCCAGCCGGCTGGAGCTCGCCCGCGGCGGCCAGCTGCCCCAGGACACGGCAGGTGGCCCGGCGCCGGTGGCCGCACCGGCACGCCCCCTGCCGGCGCCGCCCATGGCGCCGCCGACCGACGCCCTCGCCCGCCTGAAGGACCGGGTGGGCAAGGCGCTGTTCGACCGCATGGGCAGCCGGATGAACGATCCGAACCTCAGCGAGGCCCAGCTCCGCACCCTCGTGCTCGGCGAGCTCGACGAGGTCGTCGAGGAGGAGAACGTCCCGCTCAGCACCGAGGAGCGGGCCCGCCTCACCGCCGAGCTGGCCGACGACGTGCTCGGCTACGGCCCCCTCCAGCGGCTGCTCGACGACGACACGGTCACCGAGATCATGGTGAACGGGCCGGACAACATCTACGTCGAGCAGCTGGGCAAGCTCACCCGCACCGCTGTCTGCTTCACCTCGGAGGAGCACCTGCGTCGGGTCATCGACCGCATCGTCTCCCGGGTGGGACGGCGGATCGACGCTGACCATCCGGAAGTTCTCCAAGGACCCGTTCACCGTCGAGGACCTCATCTCCTTCGGCACCCTGTCCCCGGAGATGGCGGAGCTGCTGAACGCCTGCGTCGACGCGCGGCTCAACGTGATCGTCTCCGGCGGTACCGGCACCGGTAAGACGACGCTGCTCAACGTGCTGTCGTCCTTCATCCCCGAGGGCGAGCGGATCGTCACCATCGAGGACGCCGTCGAGCTGCAGCTCCAGCAGGACCACGTCGTCAGGCTCGAGTCCCGGCCGCCCAACATCGAGGGCAAGGGCGCCATCAGCATCCGCGACCTGGTCCGGAACTCCCTCCGCATGCGGCCCGACCGGATCGTGGTCGGGGAGTGCCGCGGTGGCGAGTCGCTGGACATGCTCCAGGCGATGAACACCGGGCACGACGGCTCGCTGTCCACGGTGCACGCCAACTCCCCGCGCGACGCGATCGCCCGCCTCGAGACGCTGGTGCTCATGGCCGGCATGGACCTGCCGCTGCGCGCCATCCGCGAGCAGATCGCCTCCGCCGTCGACGTCGTCGTCCAGCTGACGCGGCTGCGCGACGGCACCCGCCGGGTCACCCACGTGACCGAGGTGCAGGGCATGGAGGGCGACACCGTCACCCTGCAGGACGCCTTCCTCTTCGACTACTCCGCCGGTGTCGACGCCTCCGGGAAGTTCCTCGGCAAGCCGGTGCCCACGGGCGTCCGGCCGCGGTTCACCGACCGGTTCGACGAGCTCGGCATCCGGCTCTCGCCCCGTGTGTTCGGTGCCGAGCCGGTCGGGGCGAGGAGCTGGGGATGACGCCGACCGTGCTCCTCGTCGGGGGCGTGGGTGCGTTCGCCGTCGGCCTGCTGCTGCTCGCCCTCGTCGTCGTGCCTGCGGGGCCCTCCCGCGTGCCGCTCAGCCGGCTCGACCCCACGGTGGTGCCGGAGGCGTCGGCCCTGGCCGGCGCCGGTGCGGCCGCCGAGGCCGCGGTGGAGAAGGCGCTGGTCAAGCGTGGGCGCCTGGCCGCGGGGGCGGCGGCGCTGGAGACGGCCGGGATGACCATCACCCTGCCCAGCTTCGTGCTCACCGTCGGCCTCTGGGCGGTCGTCGCGGCGGGAGCGGGCGTCCTGATCGGCGGACTGCTGCTGGGGATCGTGATGATCGTCGGCGTCGTCGTCGGCGCGCGCCTGCTCGTGAAGATCAAGGCAGCCCGGCGCCGTGTCGCGTTCGCCGACCAGCTCGACGACTCGCTGCAGCTCATGGCGAGCAGCCTGCGGGCCGGGCACAGCCTGCTCCGAGCTGTGGACGCCGTCTCGCAGGACGCCGTGTCGCCCACGTCGGAGGAGTTCTCCCGGATCGTCAACGAGACCCGCGTCGGTCGCGACCTCAGCGACTCCCTGGACGAGGTCGCCGAGCGCATGCGCAGCGACGACTTCCTCTGGGTCGCCCAGGCCATCGCCATCCACCGCGAGGTCGGCGGCAACCTCGCGGAGGTGCTCGACGCCGTCGGGCACACGATCCGCGAGCGCAACCAGATCCGTCGCCAGGTCAAGGCGCTGTCGGCGGAGGGCAAGCTGTCGGCGATCGTCCTCGGCGCCCTGCCCTTCGTGATCATCGGGTTCCTGTCGATGACCAACCCCGGGTACCTCGCCAAGTTCACGGAGAGCGTGATCGGCTACGGGATGATCGCCGGCGTCGTCGTCCTGATGCTCATGGGCGGGTTCTGGCTCAAGAAGACGGTGGCGATCAGGTTCTGATGACGACCATCCCGTTCCCCGTGCTGGCGGCCGCCGTGGCCGTCGTCTCCGCCCTGCCCCTGGTCGGCTGGGCCGTCCTCGCCCGCCCGGAGGCGTCGACCGTGCAGGCCCGCGAGAACCTGACCCGCGGGATCGAGCTGAACGTGGACCGGACCGCGGCCGGCCGCGGTCCCGGGTTGGGGGCCCGGCTCGTGACCGGCCTGACGCCGTCGGGCACCGTGGCCCGGCTCGACCGGCTCGCGGCCCGCGCCGGCCGCCCGGCCGACTGGCCGGTGCCGAAGCTCGTGGCCGCCAAGCTGGTGCTCGCGGCGGTCGGCGGCGGTCTCGGCCTGCTGGTGATCTCCGCCAGGGCGACCCCGCTGAACGTCGCGCTCGTCGTCGCGGTCACCCTCGTGGCGTACTTCGTGCCGGAGCTGCTGCTCTACAGCCGCGGGCAGGAACGGCAGGACGCGATCGGCCTGGAGCTCGCCGACACGCTCGACCAGATGACGATCGCGGTCGAGGCCGGACTGGGCTTCGAGTCGGCCATGAGCCGCGCCGGCAAGAACGGCAAGGGGCCCCTGGCCGAAGAGCTGGTCCGCACGCTGCAGGACATCGCCGTTGGGCAGCCGCGCCGGGAGGCCTACCTGGCCCTGGCCGACCGTACCGCTGTGCCGGACCTGCGCCGGTTCATCGGTGCGGTCCTGCAGGCGGACGCCTACGGCGTCTCCATCGCCGACGTCCTCCGCACGCAGGCCCAGGAGATGCGGCTCAAGCGCCGTCAGCGGGCGGAGGAGAAGGCGATGCAGATCCCGGTCAAGGTGATCTTCCCGCTGATCCTGTGCATCCTGCCGACGCTGTTCATCGTGCTGCTCGGCCCGGCCGCCATGGACATGATGGAGGCCTTCAGCGGCTGAGTGATCTGGCCGGACCCGAACGCCTCAGCGGGGCTGCGCCGGGTTGGTCGGGTCGCCCTGCGACGGCGGGTTCACCGGCGGACCCGACGTCGCCTCGGACACCTGCGAGCCGCCGGCGGCGGCCGGGGGAGCGTCGGCACCGGTCGCGGCCGGGTCACCCCCGGAGGGCTGGGCGCCGTCCGCCAGCCCGGACAGCCGGTGCTCCATGGCGCTGACGACCTGGACGCGGTTGGCGTGCGACCGCTCGTACTCCAGCAGCGTCTTCAGGTCCTCCGACCCCAGGGTCCGGATCCGGGAGGCCAGCGATCCCACGGGCAGGTGGTCGTAGTCCTTCAGCGGCAGATCGCGCTCGGGCACGTCTCGTCCTCTCGACGGTTGCGGGGGATCGGTTCCCGACCGCCTACCCCTGCCGTCGGCCCGCGACACCGGGGTGTGAGGACCGGGTCGATGGGTAGGCGGCGACCGAGAGCGTGTCCAGCGCAGGGCACCGGATCGATCGACCGAGGAGTTGCACCACCCCCATGGACGTGTCCTTCCTGGAGCCCGTCTTCACCGCCACGGGGCCTCTCGCCACCGTCTGCGCGGACGTCACCCACACCACCGAGAACGCCGACACCGAGCTCGACCTGCGCGTGCGCGCGGTCGCCGACCGGCTCACCGAGCAGGGCGCCCCCGAGCCGGTCGTCGAGGCGGTCCGCCGGCTGCTGGAGGGGAACGAGGGGGGCGAGGCCGGAACGCTCCGGGGCCGGGCCCTCGTCGTCGCCTCGGACGGCACCGTCGTGCTCGACCAGGCGCTCCGCGACGCCCCGCTCCAGGAGATCGCCGAGTGGAGCCCGCACGCGGACCTCCTGCCCGTCCTGCGCCAGCTGCCGGGCCGGATTGCGCACATCGTCGTGCTCGCCGACCGCACCGGGGCCGACATCACGTTCATGGGCGGCCCCGGCCAGGTCGAGGAGGAGACGGTCGCCGGCGACACCTTCCAGATCCACAAGTTCCAGGGCGGCGGCTGGGCGCACCACCGCTACCAGCACAACACCGAGAACAAGTGGGTGCACAACGCCGACGAGGTCGCGAAGCGGATCTCCTCGATGGCACGGCGGCTGTCGCCGAGGTTCGTGCTGGTGGCCGGTGACGTCCGCGCCCGGCAGATCCTCACCGACCGGGCGAGCGATCTGTGGTCCGACCTGATCGTCTCCATGGACGAGGGAGGACGCGCCGCCGGAGCGGACCGGGAGCCGGTCGACCGGCGGATGGACGAGCTGATCGCCGAGCACGAGGCGCGCGAGTGCGCGCAGGTGCTGGAGCAGGTCCAGGCCGCCGGCGCGCACGGCCTGGCGGCGACCGGCAAGGAAGCCGTCGTCGAGGCGCTGCGCAAGGGGCAGGTCGAGACCCTCGTCCTGGCCGACGACCCGGGGGAGGACACCCTCCTCGTCGGCGACGGTCCCACCGTGCTCGGCGTGGACCAGCACGACATGGACGCCCTCGGCACCCACGGGCAGGTCGTGCCCGCCGACCGCGCCCTGCTCGCCGCCGCCGTCGCGAGCAGCGCCGGGGTCGTCATCGTGCCGCGGTCCGCGATGCCGGAGGACGCGCCGGTCGCCGCCGTGCTGCGCTACTCCGACGCGTCGACCCCGTCCTGACCATCCTGAGCGAAGGAGATCGCGCGATGAGCGACCCGCACCAGCCGGCCACGCCTGCCGGCACCGACCAGGGCGACATCGAGCGCCGCGCGGCGCTCGCCGAGGTCCTGGGCAAGGAGGTCTGGCCCGCCGACCGCGACGCCCTCGTGACCAAGGCGCAGGAGACCAAGGCCCCCGACGACGTCCTCGGCCAGTTGCGTCGCCTGCCCGAGGGGCAGCAGTTCGAGAACGTGCAGGACGTCGCCCAGGCGCTGGGCCTGGGCACCGAGCAGCAGCGGTTCTGACATGCCCTCGATGAAGGAACCGACCCCCGAGGCCGTCGCCAACGTGACCGAGCAGAACGTGGAGACACGGGCTCAGCTGCTGCCGGAGGAGGTGGCGGTGGAGGGCCACCCGGACCCCGAGAAGGGGGACCTCGACCCGAAGGTGCAGGCGGCCGCCATCCTGGCCGAGTCCGAGGAGCGCACCATCCACGCCGACCCCGACGACGCCCAGGGCGGGCACCGCCAGTCGGCCGAGACCGCCGACCAGCCCTGACGTGCGGCACGAGCACCCGGTCCAGCTGCGCTGGTCCGATCCCGACTCGCTCGGGCACGTCAACCACGCCCGGGC
>DASQTE010000144.1:0-2863 GCA_035642035.1 Blastococcus sp. | reverse complement strand
GGCAAGGTTCCCGCCGAGGCGACGGCCGTCGAGTCCGAGGTCGGCAGCGAGGGCTCCTCCCGCTCCTGACCGAGCCCGCGCGCCGTCAGCCCAGGACGGCCGGCACCGTCCGGATCACCACCACCGCGCCGATGACGACGGCGCGCACCCCCTGCACCGCCTCGCTGCGCCGCGGCGCGTCCGCCGGGTGCTCGGCCAGCTCGACGTAGTCGGCGCCGACCCGGTCCAACGTCCCGGTCAGCGTTCCGCCGTCGTCGAGCACCAACTGGACCAGCGCCCGGTCCCGCACCAGGCCGCGCAGCGCCCGTCGCAGGTCCAGCCGGGCCCGCACGCCGCCGGCCGGCTCGGGCGGCGCCGTGCGCCGGCCCAGTCCCGCCACGCTGCGCACCGCCGCCAGCGCCACGAGCTGGTCCCGCCCCTGGTGGTCGGCGAGCAGCAGCCAGTCCGGGCCTCGATCGACGAGGACGCCCGCCACCCGACCCGCGCCCCGGACGTCCAGCGCCACGGGTGACCCGAGCGCTCCTCCCAGCCGTTCGGCGAGGTGGACCGCGCCCACCTCGGCGCGCGTCCGCGAGGCCGACTCGGCCCTCTCGGCAGCCGTCTCCTCGGCCTCGAACTGCGACTGCAGGTCGTCGAACAACTGTTGCCAGCGCATCGGCACCTCCCTGCTCGACCCTAGATGCTGCTCAACTCTTGCGTTTGCTTGCGTTTGGTTGCTTTAGTGTTGCCCGGTCAACGAAGGGAGAGGCGCATGTCCGCGCGTCGTCTGGTGCTCACCGTCGCGGCGATGGGGCTGATCGCTGCCCTGCTCGCGACCGTCACGCCCTCGTTCATCGAGATGGCGGATGCGCTCGCGGCCGCCCAGCGCACCGTCGACACCGCCGGTCCCGACGCCCTGGTCGTGGCCGCCGCCGGCCTGCTCGCCTGGCTGGTCTGGGCGTGGGGGTGCCTCGGTCTGGTGCTGACCGCCGCGTCGGCGCTGCCGGGTCTGATCGGTGGCCTCGCGAGGCTGGGCGTGCAGGTCGTCCTGCCCGCCGGCGCGCGGCGCGGCGCCGCGGTGCTGCTGGGGCTGGGTCTGGGCGTCGTCGCGCCGCTGGCCGGCATCGCGACCACCGCTCTGTCCGTCCCCGCCGCGGCCGCAGCGCCGGCCGGTGGCGTACCCGACTGGCCGGCCGGCCCGGCGGCGACCGCCACCCCGGCGCCGTCGTCGCCCGCCTCGGACGGCGCCGGGGTCCCCGACTGGCCCGATGTCCCCGCACCGGCAGACGGCTCGCACGTCGTCGTCCGCGGTGACTGCCTCTGGCACATCGCCGAGGCCCGCCTGCTCGAACGTCCGGGCACGCCCATGGCGGACGGCGACATCGCGCGAGCCGTCCACGCCTGGTGGGCGGCCAACGCCGACGTCATCGGCCCCGACCCCGACCGGCTGCTGCCCGGTCAGGTCCTCCGGCCGCCAGATGCCCCGTGACCACGTCCGCCTCCACCCTCCCCTGTCGCACGCATCCGAGGAGCACCCGATGACCGCCCCACCCAGCGCACCCGAGACCGTCGCGCCCGCGCGCCCGGCCCTCCGGCTGGTCGTCGTCCCCACTCCGCAGCCACCGCTGGAGGACGAGCGCCGTCCGCTACGGCTGGTCCTGCCGGGCGTCGCCGCCCCGCGGCCGGCGCACCGGCCCGGACCACGACCCCGGGCGACGCGGGCGACCGGACGGCCGGACGACGACTTCGGTCCGTCGTGGTCGGTCCGGGCGGAGCTCCCCGACGCTCGCGATGCCGGCCGCCGGCTGTTCACCTGCACCCTCGAGGCCCTGGCCGGACGGCGGCCGCTCCTGCAGGTCCAGGGCATGACGTCGCTCGGCGTCTTCACGTCGCTGGCCCAGCGCCGCCGCCCGCACTGGTGCGCCGAGGGCACGGGGCCGATCCTGGTCGGCCGCGTCCACGTGTGCGAACCGGTCGACGGCGTCGCCGAGATCAGTGCCGTGGCACGTCGCGGCGGGCGCGCTCATGCCGTCGCCGCGCGCCTGGAGGGCATCGACGGCCGCTGGCGGTGCACCGCACTGCAGATCGGTTAGGCCCCGTCCGGAGGCTCGCCCCGAGCTTGCGAGGGGTGAGTGGGACGGGGTCCTTCATCAGCGGCCGGCTGCCCCGTGGCACTGCTTGTACTTCTTGCCCGACCCGCACGGGCAGGGCGCGTTGCGCGGGGTCTCCTTGGTGCCGGAGACCGTCGCCGACTTGGCCGCCTTCGCCTTGCCCGACTCGGCCGGGGAGCCGTCGAGCGTCGGGGCGGAGTAGGTCAGCTGGTCCGCACTGCGCCGCGGCGCCTCGAGCCCCTTCACGTCGAGCGCGGGGCCCGTGCCGGTGGGCTTCGGCGCCACCGGCGCAGGAGCGGCGGCGGCAGCCGCGGCACCCGCGGACGGCTTCGTCGTCCGGCGCGCGGTCGGCGTCGCCGCGCCGTCGGCCGCCGCCGGGGTCGGCGCGGACGGCGCGGAGGGTGCCGACGGAGCCGTCGGCGCGGCGGCCGTCTGCCCCTGGGCGGCGAGCCGGGCCTCGGCGGCCTGGCGGGCCAGCACGCGGGCGGTGCCCTCCTGCGCGGCGGCCAGCGCCTTGGCCTCGGCCTCGTCCTGCTTGGCCTTCGTCTCGGCGTCCTGCTCCTCCTTGGTCTTCACCTCGAGGTTGAACAGGAAGCCGACGGACTCCTCCTTGATGCCGTCGAGCATCGCGTTGAACATGTCGTAGCCCTCGCGCTGGTACTCCACGACCGGGTCGCGGTTGGCCATCGCGCGCAGGTGGATGCCGGCCCGCAGGTAGTCCATCTCGTAGAGGTGCTCGCGCCACTTGCGGTCCAGCACCGAGAGCAGCACCC
>DASQTE010000143.1:0-10379 GCA_035642035.1 Blastococcus sp. | reverse complement strand
GGCGCACGAACCAGACACCGAAGGCGCCACCCGCGAGGAGCACTGCGGCGATGCCGGCGCCGTTCCCGAGTGCCGGCAGCGGCGTCGACGGGGCGCATTCGGTCGCCGAGCCGGCCGCCGCCCAGTAGTCGAGGGTGTTGCCGTCGAGCACCCAGCGGGCGTTGGCGTCGAGGTCGGCCTGGGTGACCTGGAGGGACAGCACCCCGTTGCGGGTGCCGGCCAGGAACTGCGTCGGCTGCGATCCCTGGAACTTCGACGGGTGCATGAGGTTGCGCGAGCCGTAGGCGATGGCCGTCGTCTTCGTGCTCGGGTTGGTGTAGCCGAGGACGACCGTGATGCTGCCGTCGGTGTTCATCCGGTAGCAGTCCAGGAAGGGTTTCACCGACGTCGGGGGAGCGGCAGCCGCCACGCCCGGGACGGCGGACAGCAGGACGGCGAAGCAGACGGCGAGGATCACGGCGAGGGACCTGGGCCGGCGGCGGACCCGGGCAGGCCTCTGCGGCGGCCCGTCCGTGCCTGGCTTGCTGGTCATCCGCACACACCTCTGCTCGGGGGCGGTCGTCCCACCCGTGGGGACGCCATCGGCACGCGGATCGCCCGGCTGGAGATCCGCGAGGGCGGCGTCACCCGAAGGCGTGACCGGCGGCCACGACCGGCGCGCGGCCCAGCACGGACAGCGCCAGCTCGGCGGCCTCGGGGAAGGAGTCGACGACGGCCCAGGCCTGCGGGACGTCGGGCGCATCGGCGTACTCGCCCTGCCGGAGGCGGATCGCGCGGGCGCCGACGGCCGCGGCGACGGCGACGTCCTTGCCGGGCCGGTCACCGATGACGAGCAGCCGGTCGACCGGCACGCCCATGCGGCCGGCCAAGGTCGTGAGACCCGC
The DNA here is from genome assembly GCA_035642035.1 of Blastococcus sp. GTDB lineage: Bacteria > Actinomycetota > Actinomycetes > Mycobacteriales > Geodermatophilaceae > Blastococcus_B. The sequence continues at coordinate 9,495 of DASQTE010000143.1, read as the reverse complement.
CGGGTGCGGCTTGCGGAACGCCCTGCCGCCCAGGACGTCGGTCACGAGGACCTCGGACAGCTCCGGCAATCTCACCGCGGCGAGCTTGGCCGCTTGGATGGCCGGGTTGCCGTCGGTCAGGCAGCCCAGCGGCGCAGCGCGCGAGAGCGACCGCAGCGCCTCCGCGACGCCGGGGTAGGGCGTGAGCCGCCCGGGTTCGTGACCGGTGAAGGCGGCCACCAGCGGCGGCACGAACAGCGGCAGGTCCGCCTCGGCGGTGCCGACGGCCAGCAGCGCCCCGTCGATCGTCCCTCCGGTGTCGGAGCCGGCGGCCAGGCGAGCGGTGAGCGCGGCCGTCACGGTGTCGCCGTCCAGCCCGAGACCGGTCGCGGCCCGGCCCACGGCCGCGGCGGCCCCGGCCAAGTACTCGGCCTGCGGGTAGAGGGTGTCGTCGAGGTCGACGACCACGCCGAGCGGTGGAGAGCCGTCCCACGCCGGCGCGCTCACCACGGCAGGCGCCCGTCGGTGAAGTCCGGCTCGGTCAGGGCCAGCAGCGCGTCGGTGCGCTGGTCGCCGAGGATCTCCGCGACCCGGACGCCGGTGGTGCCGTCGCCGTAGGGGCAGGGCAGCGCGGCCGCGCGCGCCTGGCCCTCCGGGGAGGCGTGCGCCAGCGCCGCGTCGAGCACCCGGGCGGCCGCGTCGTCGTCGGCGAGGCCGGCCAGCGTCGTGGTGCCGGCCTCCACGCCCTCCCAGCGAGGGGTCGAGGCGCGCAGCACCACCACGGGGACGCCGAGGTACGCGGCCTCCTCCTGGATGCCGCCGGAGTCGGTCACCGCGAGGCGGGCCGCGGCCAGCGTCGCGAGCAGGGTGTCGTAGTCGAGCGGCGCCGTCACCGTCACGCGGGGGTGCTCGAGTTCGGCGTCGAGGCCCGTCTCCTCCAGCCGGCGGGCGGTGCGGGGGTGGACCGGGAAGGTGACCGCGCCGACCTCGTCGGCCAGCCGCCGGACCACGGCCACCAGCCGGCCCAGCCGGGCCGGGTCGTCGACGTTCGTCGGCCGGTGGGCCGTCACGAGGACGCCGGCGCGCTCGTCGAGCGGCCGGGGGGTGATGCCCCGTGCGACGAGGGTGTCGACGACCGGGTTGCCCACGACGAAGATCCGCTCGGCGGCCACCCCCTCCGCGGCGAGGAAGGACGCGGCGCGGTCCGTCGGCGCGAAGTGCAGCTGGGCGGTCGCCGCGGCGACGCGGCGGTTGACCTCCTCGACGCTGCGCTGGTTGAGGCTGCGGAGCCCCGCCTCCACGTGCCCGAACGGCACGCCGGCCCCGCGCGCGGCCAGGGCGTAGGCGGGCACGGTGTTGGTGTCGCCCAGGGCCAGCACGAGGCCGGGCCGGAACTTCGCCACCGCCGTCGCGGCGTCGGCGTGCAGCGCACCGGTGCGCGCCGCCCGGTCGTCCGGCAGCGCGAAGCGCACGTCGGGGGTCAGCCCGAGCAGGTCCTGCAGCTGCGAGCTCAGCGCGGGATCGGTGTGCTGCCCGGTGTCGACGACGGTCACGTCGTGGCCCGCGGCCCGGAGCGCGCCGACGACCGGGGCCAGCTTCACGACCTCCGGGCGGGTGCCGAAGGGCACCAGCACCGAGCGGAGCCGGCTCATGCGAACACCGGGACGGGCGCGCACGGGTCGGCGACCGGCAGGCCGTCCGCCCGGCTGTAGGTCTCGGCGAAGTAGCGGCTCATCCGGACGCCGGGGGTGAAGAAGAGGAAGGGCAGCTCGGCCTGCGGATCCCGGATCCCGGTCAGGTAGGTCCCGACGACGTCCGCACCGGCGGCGAGGCTGAGCGGCAGCCCGCCGGAGAAGCGCGGGTTGATCTCCACGACCGTCGCGGTGCCGTCGTCGGCGACGAAGCCCTGCACGTTGGCCGGACCGGTCAGCCCCACGGCGGCGAGGGCCGCGGCGGCCACGTCGGTGACCGCCTCGGAGGTGAACGTGGTCCCCTTGACCGAGATGCCGGCCCTGGTCTCGTCCCGCCAGCGCGGGACGACGGTGAGCAGCGTGCCGTCGCGGTCGACCAGCGCGTCCGCGGTGAACTCCCGGCCGCTGAGGCGGGTCTGCGCGATCAGGTCGGCGTCGGCGGACATCGCGGCCACGACGGCGGTGGCGCCGTCCAGCAGCTGCAGGCCACGGCTGCCGCGCCCGGAGTTCGGCTTGACGATCCACGGGCCGGGCAGCAGGGCGGCGTCGCGGGGCCGCGACGCGGTCGGCGGGTGCGGCACCCCGGCCGCGTGCATCCGCTCGGCGAAGGCGGCCTTGTCGCAGCAGAGGTCGACCGCCGTCAGGTCGGGCAGCCAGGTGGCCACGCCGGCGGCGGTCAGCCGGTCGACGCCGGCGGTGAGCGCGGGCAGCTCCTCGGCGACGGTGCCGATCAGCGCGTCCACCCGGTACGCGGCGGCGGCGCCCAGCAGGGCGTCGATGAACCGCGGGTGGTCGGCGTGCGGCACGGTCACCGTGACGTCGGCGAGCGCTCCCCCGGCGGCGGTCCGGTCGGCGTCGGCGCCGACCACCCGGTGCCCGAGGGCCATGAGCCGGCGGATGACCGCGATCCCGGCCGGCCCGCCGGAGCCGGTGACGAGGACGCTGCGCCGGTCGTCACCGCCGATGCCGAGGTCGATCCGGGCGTCGAGCGGGAAGCGCGGCACCGGGAGGGGGAAGGGGGTGCGGGTCATCGGAGGTCCTCGGGATGGGAAGGAGAGCCGAGCGGGAGGGCGAAGCTGCGGGGGGCGCGGCGGGCCGGAGGCGGCGCGACCGGGCGCGGGGCGGGCTCGGGGACCGGTGGCGTCGTCCCCACGGCGATGACCGCCGTGTCGTCGTCGTCCCACTCCGGGTCCTGCGGGTCGTGGTCCTTCGGCTCGCCGTTCACCGACCGCCGGCCGAACAGCCAGCCGCGGGCCCAGAGCCGGATGGCGGCGATGCGGTCGTTGGTGACCGGTTCCCACTGGCGGGCCGCGATCGCGTCCGCCAGGGCGTCGAGGACGTCGACGTCCTGCTCGTACGTGGCGACGGCCATGAGGGAGGCGGTGTGCGCACCGAGCCCGTCGGCGACGAGCACCCGCACCACGGCGGCCCGCTCCTCCGGCGGGAGGTGGCCGATGCGGTAGTCGATCCGCCCGGCCTCGCGGTTCGCGGCCAGCCGGCGCGACAGCCACCGGGGCAGGACGTACCGGTGCAGGAGACCGGTGAGGGAGCGCCGACGGCTCCCCGCCGGGGTGTCGAGGTCCTCGACCCGGTACCCGAGGCCGGGGCGCGCCCAGCTGTCGGGACGGCGGGCGGTGTGCCGGCCGGCGAGGTCCTGCTCGGCGCGCTCGCGGTTCGGCAGGGTGACCCAGACCATGATGAGGAAGCCGATCAGCGTGAAGCCGAGCGTCCAGATCGTGCCCACCCAGTCGTGGAACAGGATCATCGCCGGCTTGCCCCAGTGCAGGCCGGCCAGCGTGGAGGCGATCAGCCGCAGGTCGTTGGCCACGACCACCGCGACCAGGCCCACGGCCAGCCCGTACACCGCGTGGAGGCGGCGCTTGCGCAGCACCGCCACGGTCAGCGCGACCAGGCCGATCACGGTGAGGATCGACGAGCAGGACGTCGTCACCTCGCCGTCGAGGACCTCGCCGCCGGCCCGGAACATGAGGATGTGGCCGGGGATCGCGTCGGAGACGCGGTCCTCGCCGAGCAGGCGCAGGATCGCGACCGTCCAGCTCGCCTCGTGCTCCTTGAACCAGGTGGCCCCGTAGCGGTAGCCGAGCAGGCAGATGGCGACGGCGACGAGGAGCTCGACGAGGACGGCGAACCGGCGGCGGGCGCCGCCGCGGACGACCAGCCGGCCGCGGACCTCGCGCGGGGCGGCGGCGACGGCGCTCATCGCCCGGCTCCCGCGGCGACCGCGGGCGCGGCAACCGTGGAGGTCGAGCCCGAGCGGGTGGTCTTGACCCACGAGTACTGGCGACCCAGCATCCCGTCGAGGTAGGCGCGCGTGGTGATCCAGATGGACAGCGCGAAGGCGGGCAGGAAGCCCAGCAGCGACCAGGCCGCCCGCCGCTCGACCCGGCCGACCAGCAGGCCGACGGTCAGCTCGGCCAGCGGGCCGACGAACAGCAGCATCGACAGGGGCAGCAGCCCGATGATCGGCTGGTCGCCGACCTCGAACGCGCGCAGCACCGTGAGCAGCACGCCGATCCCGCTTAGCACCGGCACGTGGTAGCCGAGCAGGAACAGCAGCGACTCGCCCTTCTCGACCAGGGTGAGGTGCGGGGAGCGCAGCATCGGCCGGCTGTAGTCGCGGAAGCACTTCTGGTGGCCGCGCGCCCAGCGGTAGCGCTGCGTCCAGAACCGCTTGGCCGTGACCACGGCCTCCTCGTAGTCGATGGCCGAGACGTCGTACCGGACGCGCTGGCCGGAGAGCAGCACGCGCAGCGTCAGGTCGGTGTCCTCGGTGACCGTCTCGAGGTTCCAGCCGCCGAGCGCGCGCAGCGTCGACATGCGCACCGCGCAGTTGGCGCCGCCGTACGCGGGCAGCTCGAAGAGCGCCTGCCGGCCGTACTCGTTCACCAGGTAGCCGGAGAGGAAGTCGACGAAGACCGTGGTGGCCATCGTCGACTCCTCGCCGTTGCGGATGACGCACCGCCCCATGACCGCGCCCACGCCGGGGTCCCGGAAGTGGCGGACCAGCCGGCGCAGCGCGTTCGGCTCGGGCTCGTGGTCGGCGTCGAAGACCAGGACGACCTCGGCCTCGACCGTGGCCAGCGCGTCGTTGAGGGCGCCGGACTTGCCGCCGCCGGCACCGGGCGCCCGGTGGATGACCCGCAGCCGAGGCTCGACGGCCGCCCAGTGGTCGAGGCGGTCGCCGGTGCCGTCGTCGGAGCCGTCGTCGACGACGACGATCGTGAGGCGGTCGGCCGGGTACTCGAGGGCGAGCAGCGCGGTGATCATGCCGTCGACGACGAGTTCCTCGTTCTTGCAGCCGACGAACACCGCCACCTCGGGCGTGAAGCCCTCCAGGTCGACGTCCGGCGCGAGCAGGTCGGCCTCCGCCCAGCGCGCCGCGGAGACGGCGAAGGCGAGGTGCCGGAAGAAGTAGATCGCGAAGACGATGTTGAGCGCGCCGGCGATGGCGCCCAGGACGGGGTCGACCCCGAAGGCGGCGATCGAGGCGCCGAGGAGCAGCGCGTAGGCCACCAGGACCAGCCGTCGTCCGTCGGGCCGGCTCACGTGCGACGGGCTCGCCGTCGGCGCGGGCACGGCCGCGGGAGCGGGCGACGGGACGGCGCTCATCGGGTGATGGCGGCCGGGCGGCGAGGGGCGGGCACGGTCCGGCCGGCCGCGCGCCGGAGGTCCGGGACGCGGACGGGAGCGGGCGCGAGGTCGAGGACCATGCGGGTGGGGGCGAAGGCCTCGGCGTAGCCGATCCGGGCCTGGGCGCCCCAGTGGCGGGCCGAGGCCTGCACCGCGTCGGGCTCGACCATGGCGGAGTGCTCGACCTGCGAGCTGTGGGCACCGAGCGCCGCGAGCTTGCCGCCGAGGAAGGCGGTGACGTCGACGAAGACCGTCGGGGAGAAGCTCAGGGTCGAGGGGCTCTGGTAGTGCAGCACGCGGGACAGCCGGCGGGCGGCCGACAGCGTGGCGGCCGCGGTGGCGCGGTGGTCCTGGTGGCTGTCCTCGGGGGCATGCACGTAGACCAGGTCGGCCTGGGCCTCGGCGAGGACCGACTCGACGATCGCCACCGTGCCGCTGTCGGCGACCAGGGAGCAGTCGCGCAGCCCGCCCCAGCGCAGCGATGCGCCCAGGGCCCGTGCCGCGCTGCGCTGCTCGCCGTGCCGGCCGGCGGCTCCGGGGCCGCTCTCGCCGCCGGTCATGACCAGCATGGTCACGACGTCCCCGGCGGCGGCGTGCGCGAGGAGGGTCGCCCCGCACCCGAGCTCGATGTCGTCGGGGTGCGCACCGACTGCGAGCACTGACTTCCCGGCCATGGTCTCTTCCTGTCGACTGAGCGGCTCCGGGTGGACGTCCCACCCGTCACTCGGTCGGTTGATCGGCAACATGGCCGCGGTGCTGTAGCAGGAATCTCGCCGGTCCGGCGGCGATCAGCGCAGGGCCGTGACGAGCACGCTGCCCATGCCGTCGAACGCCTCGACCGCGAAGCCCATGTTCGCGAGCACGTCGGAGATCGTGGCGTTCATCGACTGCCGCACCGTGGCCGCGGCCGCCCCGCCCCGCACGTGGTGCAGGCCCATCCGCTCGTGCGGGCGCCAGCTGACCAGGACGCCACCGGCCACGACCTCGGGCATCAGGCACACCCCGCCGGCCTGCGGGTCCTCCGGGTCGTGCAGCGCCAGACCGGCCTCGATCAGCGCGGCGGCCACCTCCACCACCAGCGTGGTCAGCGGGTCGGTGTCGTCCAGCAGCTCGTCCCACTCGGCGGGCAGCCGGTCCAGCTGGTTGCCGAGGTCGACCAGCCAGGCGCGCTCCTCCGGCGACGGGCGGACCGCCACGGTGCCGTCGCCCCGCTGTGCGCCGTACACGGAGACGGCGGGCAGCTCGTCGGCGAAGGCGGCCCAGTCGGCGTCGATCCGGTCGGCGAACGGGCCCGCCAGCACCTGCGCCGCGTCGTCGACCAGCCACCAGCCGGGGGTGCGGGTGACCGGGGCCGGGGCGGGGCGCACGGCGACGTCGACCGCCGTGGCCTGTGCCTGCCGGCCGGGAGCGGGCGCCGGGCGGGCGACCCGGCTGCCGGCCGGGTGGGTGCCGGAGGCGAGCGCGTCCGCGCGCTGCCGCTCGCCGGCTCCGTTGCGCTCGAACTCGTACCGCGCGGTCGAACTGGCCCCCAGGAGGACCACCAGACCGGTCAGCAGCACGAAGCCCAGCACCGCCGCCGCCGGCCACCCCATCGTCGCGCCCATGGTCACGCGTGGACTCCTCAGCACCCGTTGCCGCGGCGGGGAAGTGCCGCGGACAACGAGAAAGGTAGGTCGGCGCGCGCCGTGATCGGCAGGCTGCGACCCGCCCCCGATCGGCCGTCACCGGATCGTTGCCAGGTGCCCGCAACGAGGTCGGTGACCTGCCTCACGGCCCACCGCTTTGTCGACATGCGGTGCTCTCACCAGCGGAAATGCGGCGATCCGGCGGGTGGTCATCCCGGCGGCGGGGCCCGGGACGGCGTGTCGGGACGGCGAGCGGAGGCCCCTCCGGGGGTACGGCCGAGCACTGCCGCCCGTGCCGGGCGCCCACCGGCGAACCGCGAGGGGATCGTCAGCCGGGCGTCCCCTCGCGCTCGCTCCCCCGGCCGAGGCGCTGCTGCTGCCCGGCGTGGATGTCGCTCACCCATTCCCAGCCAGGCTTGGCGGACGAGCCGATCCGCGGGTCGTCGGGGTCACCGCCGTTCCGCAGCGCATGGACGTACGCGCGATCCAGTTCGATCCGTGCGCGCACCTGATCAGCTCCGCCGACGGATCCGTGGCCCGGGACGAGGACGTCGACGTCGTCCGCCACGCCCTCCAGCAGCCGCAGCCCGACGAGGTAGTCCTCGATCGGGTCGTCGGTGCCGGTCGCGTCGTCGAGCATCGGGACCAGGACGTCGGACAGCATGTCGCCGGCCACGAGGACGCCGCGGTCCGCGATCAACAGCGCCGCATGACCCGGCGCGTGCGCCGGGTGCTCGATGATCCGGACCTCCGGGCCGTCCCACGGGATGTGCGCGGTTCCGGCGGGCAGACCGGTGATGCGGCCGAACAGGTCCAGCGACATGTCCTCGGCGATCTCCGCCGGCAACCCCTCGGCGACGCGGGCCTGCCAGTCCGCCTGCGCCAGCAGATCGCGCATGAATGCCGCGCCGCGGGCCGTGCCGTACCGGGGCGCGTCGCCGAGATCGGCGTGCCAGAGCACGTGATCCCAGTCGGGATGCGTCGAGAAGCCGGCCACGACGGTCTGGCCGAGACGGGACAGGTCGTTCGCGAGGCAGGCCATCTCGCCGTCGGTGATCCCGGGGTCGACGACCAACGCGCCGGCCCGGCCGTGCACGACGACGGTGTTGTTCTGGATCAACTGGCTCTGGTGGACCAGTACGCCCTCCGCGACCTGCGTCAGCATGGGGGTTCCTCCCGCTCGTGGCGTGCAACCGGTTCGGAGACGGTAGTGCTCGGCGATGGGTCGCGGTTCAGCCCAGAGCCAGGGTGGCGACGGCGAGGGTGCAGATCCCGATGCCCGCTCGCTGTCCCGTACCGATCCGCTCCCCGAGCACGCCGGCCGCGAGCAGCACGGTGACGGCCGGGTAGAGGGAGGCGAGGACTCCGGCGATGCCGAGGCTGGTCGTCCCGGTGGCGACCACGAACGCGAGGGTGCCCGAGGCACCGAGCAGGCCGGACGCGCTTCCCCAGCCGAGCACGCCGCGGCCGGGACGCCATGCCTGCCGGACGCTCGTGGCGGCGACGACGGTCAGCAGCGCGCCGATCAGCTGGTTGGCGGCCAGCGGCAGCAGTCCGGCGTCCGCCGAGATCTGGCCGAGTGCGATGAACAGGACCCCGAAGCCCACGCCCGCGACGGCGCCGTCGACGAGCGCTCCCTGCGTCCGCTCCGGCCGGTCCGACCTGGTCCCGCGAGAGACCAGCCAGATCCCCGGGAGTGCAGCCAGCACACCGACCCAGACCAGCCCACCGGGACGCTCACCGAGGACCACACCCACCAGCACGGGCAGGACCGCGGCCCCGACCGCCGAGATCGGCGCCACGAGGCCCATCCGGCCGCGGGCGAGCCCCCGGAACAGGAAGATGCTGCCGGTCGCGGAGCCGACGCCCGCGAGCAGCGCCCAGGCGAAGTCCGGCGCCGACGGGCTCCCCGGCAGCAGGAGGCCGGCCGAGAACATGAGGAGCGCGCCGGCGGCCTGACCGACCAGGACGGCCTGCCACAGGGAGTGCCGGCGCGAGCCGACGCCGCCGACGAAGTCCGCGGCGCCGTACGCGAGAGCCGAGGAGAGTGCCAGCAGGATGCCGAGGTCCATGGCATCGAGCCTGGGGGCGGGGCGGTCCAGCGGGAAGGTCCACTCGCGGACCTGTGGAGCGGACCACTTGGTTCACTGGTGGCATGACCGTGGAGTGGGCGCGCGGTGGCCCTGACCTCCTGGTGGTGCTGGACCGCGGCGCCGGCCCGCTCGGCATGCAGATCCAGGACCAGTTGCGGGCTGCGATCCGGGATCGACGGCTCGGCGCCGGGGAGCGTCTGCCGTCGACCCGACGTCTGGCCGACCTGCTCGGCGTCTCGCGCGGCACGGTCGTCGACGTCTACGAGCAGTTGCTGGCCGAGGGGTACGTCGAGTCGGTGGTCGGCTCCGGGACGCGCGTGGTCCCGATGCCGTCCGGCGGATCGGCGCGGCGGGCGCCCGGCGTCGCCGCGACCCCGGCTCGACCGGCCGAGGCCGACTTCGAGTACGGCATCCCCGATCTCGGCTCGGTGCCACTCACCGACTGGTGCTGGGCGG
>DASQTE010000142.1:0-6288 GCA_035642035.1 Blastococcus sp. | reverse complement strand
GACCGACACCTGCTCGTAGAGGCCGGCCAGCACCGCGGTGGCCGACGCGAAGATCAGCGGCCCGGACACGAGTCCGAGCACCGGGATCCAGCGGGGCACGAGCTCCGACCGGAGCACCATCCAGGCCAGCAGCGTGGTGTTGTTCGACGAGCCCCGGGACGACGACGCGCCTCCTCCGACACCCGAGGCGCAGGAAGCGGTGGCCCGCGAGTTCGCCGAGCGGTTCCCGCACATCCTGGCGATCGCCACGGCAGCGACGGCGGGCGACCTGTCCCGGGTGGGCCAGGGCTGCGACGAGCAGTTCGAGTTCGAGTTCGCGCTCGACCTGCTCCTGGACGGGTTCGACCGGCTGCGGGCGGAGGGGTGGACCTCGCGGGATCGGTGACAGCCAGGAGGACCGGCGACCTCCCGGTCGCCGACGTGTGCTTAGGTCAGCCTTACCTGACTTCCTGAAGGAGCACGCATGTCTGCCCGTCCCGCCCTCCGCGGTGCCGCTCTGCTGGCCGCCGCTCTCGTCGTCACCAGCTGCGGCTCCGGGGACGACTCGGACTCCGGTTCCGGGACCGGCGGGGCGGCGTCCGGCTCGTCCGAGGCCTTCCCTGTCACGGTCAGCACCGCCTTCGGCGACGTCACCGTCGAGGAGGAGCCCACCCGCGTCGTGGCGCTCGGCTGGTCCGACGCCGAGACGGCCCTCGCGCTCGGGGTCCAGCCCGTCGGCGCCAGCGACTGGCTCGCCGTGGGCGGCAACGGGCTCGGCGAGTGGGTCGAGGAGGGGTACGACGAGGACCCGGAGATGATCGAGACGCTCGAGCCGAGCTTCGAGGCCATCGCCGCGCTCGAGCCCGACCTCATCCTGGACACCCGCTCGTCCGGCACCCAGGAGCGCTACGACCTGCTCAGCGAGATCGCCCCGACGATCGGCCAGCCCGAGGGCGTGGGCCCGTACCAGACCACCTGGCAGCAGCAGCTGGACCTGGTCGGCCAGGTGCTCGGCAAGACCGACGAGGCCGCCGGCCTGGAGGCGGAGGTCGAGCAGGCCTTCACCGACGCCGCCGCGGCGCACCCCGAGTTCGACGGCACCGAGGTCGCCGTGGGCGCGTACACGTCCGAGGGCTTCGGCGCCTACGTGAGCGGTGACGCCCGCGTCGCGTTCATGGAGCAGCTCGCCTTCGAGAACAAGCAGGCCATCGAGGACCAGGCGACCGAGAACTTCTTCATCCCGGTGAGCGAGGAGCAGCTGACCCTGCTCGACGCCGAGCTGACCGTCGTCTTCCCGATCTTCGTCGAGGCCTCGGACTTCACCGGCAACCCGCTGTGGCAGGCCCTGCCGTCGGTGCAGGAGGGGCGGGCCGTCGTCCTCGACGACACGACCGTGCTGAACGCCTTCTCCAGCGCGTCGGCCCCCGGCCTGCTCTACGCCCTGGACACGACCGTCCCAATCTTCGCCGACGCCCTGAGCTGACGCGCGGAGTCCGGTGTTCGCCGGCGCGGGGGCCGGAGGCCTCCCGCCGGCGAACACGCAGCGGCTCCACTCACCCGGGGGAGGGCACCTGGCCGCGGGGTCGTCCGGAGGACGACAGATCACGGAGCCGCCCGTCGCCGTTCACGTCCCACCCCTCGACAGCGGCCACCAACCTCCGGGCGATGTCGGTCAGCAGCGCTTCGCCCTCGCTCCGCGATGCGCCGGCCGGGTCGCCGAGGACGCCGGTCGGGCTGACGCCCCGGACGCCCTCGGCCCGCAGCCGCGGCAGCAGTGCGCCGATCGGCGCCGTCTCCCCCGCGACTGCGCGCTCCCTCCGCACCCCACGGGGTTCCACGTGCAACATCAGTGACGTCTCGGTGCGGCCGGCGTGCGCGTCCCCGCCCGCCACGCCGCACGGGAACCAGGCGACGTCCCGGCCCTCCGACCGCAGCAGCGGGACGGCGGCGCGCAGCGCGTCGAGGTTGCCGCCGTGCCCGTTCACGACCAGCACCCGGCCCGCCCAGCGCCCGGCCGACCGGCCGTACTCGACCAGCAGCCCGGTCAGCGCCTCGGTGCCGATCGAGACCGTCCCGGGGAAGCCCTCGTGCTCCCCGCTGGCGCCGTACGCGAGGGCAGGGGCCAGCAGGGCGCCGTCCAGCGACCCGGCCGCCGCGTCCGCGACGGCGCAGGCCACCGCCGTGTCGGTGCCCAGCGGGAGGTGGTGCCCGTGCTGCTCGACCGAGCCCAGCGGGACGACGAGCAGCGGGGCCTCGGGGATCTCCGGCCAGACGGCACCGCCCAGCGAGGTCACCCGGGCAGCGTATGGCTGCCCTACTCCGTGGTCTTGAAGACCCGTGCCGCCAGCGTGACGAGGCCGAGCGTGATGACCGCGACGGACACCAGCTGGACGCCGACCGGGACCTGCCAGCCGAACCAGGTGAGGACCGGCAGCAGCCGCTCCTGCTCGACCGCCGTCAGGGACAGGTGGTCGAGAGTGAAGTGGCGCATCGGCTGGACGACGTAGGTCAGCGGGTTCAGCCGGGTGAGCACCGCGAGCCACTCGGGGAGGCCCGCGATGGGGAAGAGCGAGCCCGACAGGAACATCATCGGCATGATCAGCAGCTGGCTGATCGGCATGGCCGCCTGGATGGTCTTGATCCGGGTCGACAGCAGCACGCCGAGCGCGGTCAGCAGCAGCGCGCCGAGGAACAGGCAGCCGATCAGCTCGGCGATCAGCACCGGCGAGTAGGGGATGCCGACGGTCCCGAGCAGCGCCAGCAGCACCAGGCTCTGCAGGGTCGCCACGATCGCCCCGCCCAGGCACTTGCCCCAGATGATCGAGCCGCGCGAGATGGGGGCGACCATCATCTCCCGCAGGAAGCCGAACTCCCGGTCCCAGACCAGGGAGATGCCGGCGAACGCGGCGGTGAAGAGCACCGACGTCGCCAGGACGCCGGGGTAGAGGAACGTCCGGAAGTCGGTGCCTCCGCCGGTGTCGACGATGCTGCCCAGCCCGGTGCCCATCACGAAGATGAACAGCACCGGCTGGAGCAGCATCGTCACCATGCGGGCCTTGTCCTGCTTGAGGCGCAGCAGCTCGCGGCGGGTGACCACCCAGGTGGCCCGCAGCTGGTGGGACATGTCGCTGCGGACCTCGGGCAGGAGGTCGACGTAGCCGGTCCCGGCGGGCCGGGCGGTGGTGTCTCGGGACGTCATGCTCATCGCCTCCCGGCGAACGGGAAGGCGGAGCCCTGCGGCCCCTCGGAGTCACGGATGGTGCGACCGGTGTAGGTCATGAAGACGTCGTCCAGGCTGGGACGGGTCACCGTCACGGAGTGGATGTGCACGCCGAGCTCGGTGAACAGCCGGGGGACGACCTCGGCGCCCTCGGGGACCGCGATGGTCACCTGCCCCTCGTGCACGCCGGCCTCGACGCCGAGCCGCTCGCGGATCCGGGCGATGGCGAGCTCGTCGTCGTCGGTGCGCAGGGCGATCCGGTCGGTGCCGATGCTCGACTTCAGCGCCTCGGGGGTGTCCTCCACGACGATCTCCCCGTTGTCCATGATCGCGATCCGGTCGCAGTGCTCGGCCTCGTCCATGTAGTGCGTGGTCACGAAGACGGTGATCTCGGTGCGCTGCCGGAGGTCGTGCAGGTAGTCCCAGATCGCCGCGCGCGTCTGGGGGTCCAGGCCGATCGTGGGCTCGTCGAGGAACAGCACCTGCGGCGCGTGGACCAGGCCGCGGGCGATCTCGAGCCGGCGCTTCATGCCGCCGGAGAACTTCATGACGGTGTCGGAGCGCCGGTCGGCCAGCGCGACCATCTCCAGGACCTCGTCGATCCGCCGCTCGGCGTCGGCGCGGCCGAGCCCGTAGAGGTCGGCGTGGAAGCGGAGGTTCTGCTCAGCGCTCAGCTGCAGGTCGAGGGTCTGCTGCTGGAACACCAGCCCGATCCGGCGCCGCACCTGGTCGCGCTGGGCGACGACGTCGAACCCGGCGACCCGGGCGGCGCCGGCCGTGGGGTTCCGGATCGTGCACAGCATCTCGATGGTGGTGGACTTCCCGGCGCCGTTGGGCCCGAGGAAGCCGTAGGTCTGCCCCGCCTCGACGCGCAGGTCGATCCCCCGGACGGCTTCGACCACGCGGTCCTTGGACTTGTAGGTCTTCGTCAGCCCCGCGACCTCGATCGCGGCCTCTCTAACGGTGTTAGACACGGGCGACAGCGTCCCCCTAACACCGTTAGGGTGTCAAGGTGGTTTCCAGGGAGACGGCCGAGCGGGCACCCGTCACCCGCGCGGCGATCGTCGACACCGCGCTCGGCCTCCTCGCCGAGGGCGGGCTCGAGGCCGTCTCCTTCCGCCGGATCGCCAAGGCGCTCGGCGTCGCCGGCCCCACCCTGTACTGGCACGTCGAGAACAAGCGGCAGCTCATGGACCTCATGGCCGAGGAGCTCGTCCGCCGCGCGGGGCGCGCCTACGCCGGCCCGGAACCCGGTCAGCCGTGGTGGGAGTGGCTCCGGGACGACGCCCGCCGCATGTTCGAGGCGCTCATCGCCACCCGCGACGCGCCTCGCGTGGTCGCCGGCAACCGGCCCAGTCCGGAGAGCTTCGAGGGCATCGAGCGGGTGCTCTCCGCCCTGGTCGACGCCGGCCTCACCCCGGGTCAGGCGCAGAAGACGCTGTTCGCGATCGGCGCGTACGTCATCGGCAGCGCCACCGAGTGGCAGGCCGAGGCCGAGCGGGAGAGCAGCCAGCCCCTCCCCGACCCTGCCGACGAGGAGCTCAACGCCCTGCGGGCGCGGGCGCTGTCCTACCAGCCCCTCCTCCTGGCTGCCGTCGGCGAGCTGCTCGAGCAGCCGCACGCGGCCGCCTTCGAGTTCGGCCTCGACCTCCTGATCGACGGCCTGCGCGCCCGATTCGCACCCTGAGGGCGGTGTCGGCCGACCGGTCGTGGGCAATGGGAACCGCATGACCGATGACCAGACGCGCAAGGTGGCCGAGCTGATCAAGGGCGAGCGCTTCGGCTTCCTCACCACGATCACGATGGACGGGCGGCTGACCAGCCGGCCCATGACGCTCCAGGAGGTGGAGTTCGACGGGGACCTCTGGTTCTTCGCCGAGCGCGACTCCAACCCCGTGAAGCACGTCGCCGCCTCGCCGCAGGTGAACGTCGGCGTCGGCTCGGGCGGCACCTGGGTGTCACTGACCGGCGACGCCGTCGTCGTGGAGGACGCGGCCAGGAAGCGAGAGCTGTGGAACAGCGGCGTCGAGGCCTGGTTCCCGCAGGGCCCGGACGACGACAGCGTCGTCCTGCTCAAGGTGGTCGCCGACTCCGCGGAGTACTGGGACAGCCCGGGCGGCCGGCTGGCGACGGCGTTCAGCTTCGTCAAGGCGAAGGTGACCGGCGAGCGGATCGAGGGCGGGGAGAACGAGAAGGTCGACCTCTCGTAGCCGCACCGGGTGGGATCAGCGCAGGTCGAGGCCCGCCAGCGGGGACTCGTCGCAGATCTTGGCCGGCGGGATGGCCGGGATGCCGAGCAGCGTGGGCTGGCCGCGGACCGGGCCGGTGTGGGAGTGGTCGACGTGGCTGCGCGGGGTGGCCAGGTCCAGGTCGCGGGCCGCGAGCGCCGTCTCGCCGTAGCCCTGGACGCACTCGGGGTCGGGCCCGTCGAGCGGGAGGCCGGTGAAGAACTTGGCGGCCATGCAGCCGCCGCGGCAGGCGTCGAAGTGGGCGCACTTCGTGCAGGCGCCGCCGGTCTGCGGGTTGCGCAGGTCGGCGAACAGCTCCGAGGACTGCCAGACCCGCTGGAAGCCGCCCTCGTCGCGGACGTTGCCGGCGAGGAAGTTCTCGTGGATGGCGAACGGGCAGGCGTAGACGTCGCCGACCGGGTCGATCAGGCAGACCACCCGCCCGGCGCCGCACAGGTTGAGACCGGGCAGCGCCTCCCCCAGCGCGGAGAGGTGGAAGAACGAGTCGCCGGTGAGCACCTCCTCGCCGTTGGCCAGCAGCCAGGCGTAGAGCTCCCGCTGCTGCTGCTGGGTCGGGTGCAGCCGGTCCCATACGTCGGCGCCGCGGCCCGAGGGCCGGAAGCGGGTGATCCGCAGTTGGGCGCCGTAGCGGTCGGTGAGGGCCTTGAAGTCGTCGAGCTGGCCGGCGTTCTCCCGGGTGACGACGACGGAGACCTTGACGTCCTTCATGCCGGCCTCGGCCAGGTTCTCCAGCGCCCGGGTGGCGGTGGCGAAGGAGCCGGTGCCGCGGACGGCGTCGTTCACCTCTGCGGTGGCGCCGTCCAGGGAGATCTGCACGTCGACGTAGTCGGTGGCCGCCAG
>DASQTE010000141.1:0-17145 GCA_035642035.1 Blastococcus sp. | reverse complement strand
CTGCTCGTCGCTCTTGAAGGTGCCGTCCTCGTTGGCCGCCTTGCTCCACGGGATGTTCTTGGCGGTCGGGACGTGCCCGCCCTTCTGCGCCATCTCCTGCGGCAGGTGCGCCGGGGCCAGGATCTTGCCGGAGAACTCGTCGGGCGAGCGCACGTCGATCAGGTTCTTGCTGCCGATCGAGGCGACGACCTCGTCGCGGAAGGCACGGATCGACAGGTCGGGGTCCTTGGCCTGGTACTGGGTGGCCGGGCGCTGGACCGCGTCCTTCGACAGCGGGCGGCCGTCGAGCTCCCACTTCTTGCGGCCGCCGTCGATGAGCTTGACGTCCTGGTGGCCGTAGAGCTTGAAGTACCAGTACGCGTAGGCGGCGAACCAGTTGTTGTTGCCGCCGTAGAGGATCACGGTGTCGTCGTTGCTGATGCCGCGCGAGGACAGCAGCGCCTCGAAGGCTTTCTTGTCGACGAAGTCGCGGCGCAGCGGGTCCTGCAGGTCCTGCTTCCAGTCCAGCTTGACGGCACCCTCGAGGTGGCCGCCGTCGTAGGCGCTGGTGTCCTCGTCGACCTCGACGAAGACCAGGCCGGGGGTCCCGAGGTTCTCCTCGGCCCAGTCGGCGGTGACGAGCACGTCGGTGCGGCTCATGGCGTTTCCTCCGTAGATCGGTGTGTGCGGACGGTCAGGCGCGGGCCGGCACGGCCCGCCGGGCGATCAGGTAGAGCTCGCAGCCCAGGCAGAAGCCGGTGACCGCGTTGAGCAGGGCCGCCACCAGTGCCAGCCCGGTGGCGACGGCGCCGAGC
This sequence comes from Blastococcus sp., assembly GCA_035642035.1. Lineage (GTDB taxonomy): Bacteria > Actinomycetota > Actinomycetes > Mycobacteriales > Geodermatophilaceae > Blastococcus_B. The sequence goes on along the minus strand of DASQTE010000141.1, from coordinate 16,351 downwards.
GCCGGCGCGCCCAGCACGTATCCGGCCGCGCCCACGACGGCGAACAGCAGGCCGACGACCTGGGCGAAGCGCGGCGGCGCCTCCGGCTCGCGTTCCCGCACCGGACCCAGCCGGGGCGCGACGAGCAGCCGGAACAGGACGCCGTAGGGCGCGTACCGCAGCCCGGCGAACGCCCCGACGGCGAACACCAGGGCCTGGACGGCGACGAGCCCGCCACTGCCCAGGAGCAGGGCGACGGCGAGCACGACGGCGGTGACCCCCGCGGCGAAGCGGGGACCGCGCACGTCGACCTCGCGCGGAGCGGCAGAACTCATGGAAGTACGACTCTCCGGACGGCGGTCAGGGCACGTCTGGACGAACGGGATTCGTCCCTAGGGAGTCGGACAGAGGCAGCTGCCGACGCGGCACAGGTCCACTGTGCGGCGAGAGGTCAGCAGGAGGCCCACGCCGCGAGAGTAGCCGATCACGACCGAGCGCCGACATGGGCGTCTACCAGAGCGGTCAGCTCCGCAGGCCCCGGCGCGCCGCTGCTGCGCCCGATCAGCCTGCCCTCGCGGTCGAGGTAGAACAGCGTCGGCGTCCGCCGCACGTCGAGCGCGCGGACCTCGTCGAGATGGCTCTCGGCGTCGACCTGCACGACCGCGAGGCCCGGCCGGCTGGCCTGCAGCTGCTGCAGCCGCGCCTTGGTGGCGCGGCACGGTCCGCAGAACGCCGTCGAGAACTGGACGACGGTCAGGTCGGCCTGCCCGGCGCGGACGCCGAGACGGTCGAAGAAAGACACGTCGGCCTCCTCGGCGCCCGGGGAACGCAGCCTGCCGTCGGACCGCCGCAGCCACCAGGCCGCGGCGGCGGTCGCCGCCAGCGCGATGACCAGCACGGCCGCTCCGATCCCGCTCATCCCCGCCCCAACCCCACCGGGTTGGTCGGTTATTCCACGGCCCGCAGGACCGTGTCGGTCGCCTGGACGCGGATGTCCACGCCGTCCTCCGCCGGCGTCACGTCGGTGAGCTGCAGGCCGAACGGGAGCGCGGGCACGGCGTACCGCAGGTCGAGCGAGTCGGCGACGCGGTTCACGAGGAAGTCCGGCACCTCGACGCCCGCGCCGGAGGCCTCCTCGACGTCGACCACGAGCTCGTTCCCCTCGAGGGTCACGGTGCCGACCGCGGTGAGCGGGAGCGTCTGCCCGACCACGTCGACGGTCTTGGTGATCCGCAGTCCGTCGCCCTCGCGGCGCAGCGTCGTGTCGCCGCCGAGCTGCTCGGACAGGAGCGCGTAGGACAGCGTCGCCGTCCCGTCGACGCTCTCCACGGGCACCTCCTCCACCGAGCCGGAGACCACACTGGAGAGGGGCACCTCCACGCCGCGCAGCGTCACGTCGGCGCGGGTGCCCTCGGGCTGGCCGAGCTCGGCCGCGGTGAGCGAGATCCGCACGTCGTCGTACCGGCCGCCGACGGCCTGGGTGAGGAACGGGAAGCCGGCGATGTCGACCTCCGGCGTCCCCTGCAGGTCCCCCTTCTCCGCCAGCTGCGTGGCGACCTGGCCCTCCGCGTACCCCACGGCGACGCGGTCGACGAGGACCAGCAGCCCGAGGAGGAGAGCGAGCACGACGAGCAGCGCCTTCACGCGGGCGGCCTCACAGCACCGCCTGCAGGGCGAGGGCCACCGGGGCGCACGCGGCGAACGGCAGCACGGCCTGGACCACCGACAGCGCCCACGGGGAGAGCGAGGGGTCGGCGGAGGGCGCGTCGTCCGCCGTCGCCTCGACCACGACGTAGCTCGCCGCCAGGGCCACCATCGCCGTCACGCCCGCCAGCGCGGCGCCGAGGACGAGGGCCGGCACGGTTCCGGCGGTGCCCCCGACGTCCCGGCCCAGCCAGGCCACGAGGGCGCCGGCGACGACCGAGAGCACCAGGCCGAGCAGGCCGCGCGGCACGCCCGTCGCCAGGTACGGCCGCGGCAGGACGAGGTCGACGAGGTGGCCGACCAGCAGCGCCACCCCGACGGCCAGCAGGGCGACCAGCGCGCGGTCGTGACCCTCGGCGGTGCGGCCGAGCAGCAGCAGCGTGGCGAGCGCGGCGACCGCGACCAGCAGGAGGACCGATCCGGCGAGGGAGGCGACGAGGTCCTCGCGGGGGCGGCGGAACATCTGCTGGAGGACCGCCACGAGGAAGCCCATCCCCAGGACCACCAGCAGGTCGCCGAGGTCGGGGCGCTCAGGCAGCACCAGCACGAGGTCGGCCGCGACGGCGGCCGCCGCACCCACGGCCAGCGAACCCGCGAACCCCTGGATCCCGGTCACGACCACCCAGGTCAGCACCAGGCCGAGCTGGAGGACCAGCACGGCGGCCAGCCGGCCGAGATCGCCGAACAGCTCCGGGAGCCCGGCGACCAGCGCGACCGCGAGCACGGTGAGCAGAGCCGGCTGGAGGTGGTGCACCCGCGCGGGGAGCGCGGACCGCGTCGCCGGGGTGGTCACGGGTCGATCGTGGCAGACGGGCACCGTCCCGCTACGGACGGCGGGCCGACCGATTCCCGGCGATCCGGCTCGGCAGCGGTTCCGTCGGCTATCCTGCCCTCTCACCTCGACAGCGCCGTCGGAGGTCCGGGGACGACGGCCGTCGTCCCCTGGCACCGTGAGGAGACGACATGCGACTCGTGCTCATGACCGCCGCGCGGCAGGCGACGACCGAGGTGCTCCCGGCTCTGGGACTGCTGGCGCACCAGGTGCGCGTGGTCGCCCCCGAGCTCTCCAGCCTGCTCGACGGCGACTCGGGCGACGTCGTCCTCGTCGACGCCCGCCACGACCTGATCCAGGCCCGCACCCTGTGCGGCCTGCTGTCCTCCACCGGTGTGGCCTCCGCACTGGTCGCCGTCCTCTCCGAGGGCGGCCTCGTCGCGCTGTCGGCCGACTGGGGCATCGACGACGTCCTGCTCGACACCGCCGGGCCGGCCGAGGTCGACGCCCGGCTGAAGTGGGCCACCGCCCGCCGGCTGGCCGCCACCACCCCGGCCGACGGCGGCGACGGCGGGGTCACCCAGGCCGGCGAGCTCGTCATCGACGAGCACAGCTACTCGGCCAAGCTCCGCGGCCGCCCGCTCGACCTCACCTACAAGGAGTTCGAGCTCCTCAAGTACCTGGCCCAGCACCCCGGCCGGGTCTTCTCCCGCGCCCAGCTGCTGCAGGAGATCTGGGGCTACGACTACTTCGGCGGCACCCGGACCGTCGACGTCCACGTGCGCCGGCTGCGCGCCAAGCTCGGCACCGAGCACGAGGCCCTGATCGGCACCGTCCGCAACGTCGGCTACAAGCTCGACCAGCAGGTCGCCGACGCGACGGCCAAGGCCGCCCAGGCGGAGGCCGACGCCGAGCTGGTCTGATGGCCGGGTGAGCCCGTCCCTGGACGTCGACGAGGTCCTCGCCCTGCTGGGCGCCGCGACCGCCGCCGACGGCGTGCGCCCGCTCTCCGAGGACGCCGAGCTGCGGCTGCAGCACCGCGCCCCCGGCGGGCACGATCTCGTCGTCCGCTCCCCCGAGGGCGACCTGGCCGGCTACGCCCGGCTGGACGACGGGGCGGCGGAGCTGGTCGTGCACCCGCGGTTCCGGCGGCGTGGCTTCGGCACCGCCCTGCTCGACCAGGTGCTGGACCTGGCCGGCGCCGGGCCGCTGAGCATCTGGGCGCACGGCGACCTGCCCGGTTCGGCGGAGCTGCTGGCCGTGCGCGGCTTCACCCGCGCCCGCGTGCTGTTGCAGATGCGGCGTGACCTGGCGGGTGTCGACGCCGACCCGCGCCCCCCGCTGCCCGACGACGTCCACGTCGAGCCCTTCCGGCCCGGCCGGGACGAGGACGCCTGGCTGCGGCTCAACGCGCGCGCCTTCGCCTGGCACCCCGAGCAGGGCCGCATGAGCCGGGCGGACTTGCGGCTGCGCGAGGCCGAGCCCTGGTTCGATCCCGAGGGCTTCCTCATGGCCTGGGGCGGCGACCCGGACGACGGCGGCCGGCTGCTCGGCGCCCACTGGACCAAGGTCCATCCCCCGGGCGACGCCGGCGAGCAGGCGGTCGGCGAGGTCTACGTGCTCGGCGTCGACCCCGACGCGCAGGGCATGTCGCTGGGCCGGGCCCTCACCGACCTGGGGCTGGCGCACCTCCGGAGGCTCGGCCTCGGCGAGGTGCTGCTGTACGTGGAGGAGGACAACTCCGCCGCCGTGCGGCTGTACGAGGGCCGCGGCTTCCGCCGGTACGCCGTCGACGTCTCCTGGCGGCGCGACCCCGTCTGAGCGCCCGGCCCCTCCCGTCGGGGCCACACTGGCAGGGACCCGCTCGCCGCTGGAGGTGGACCCGGTGCGAGACGTCCCCTCGACATCGCGGTCCCGGCTCGTCCCTGCGACGGCGCTCACGGCCACCCTCGTCCTGATCCTGGGCGGCGTCAGCGCCGCCTCGGCGCACCGCCGCGACGGCTCCGGCGACCGGGCGCGGGCCCAGAACGTCATCCTGTTCATCGGTGACGGCATGGGGGTGTCCCACCGCACCGCGGGCTCGCTCGCGACCGTGGGCCTCGACGGCGAGCTGGTCATGGACGGCCTCCGCCATTCCGGCCTCCTGACGACCGACCCGGCCGACCCCGAGGCCCTGGTGACCGACTCCGCCGCGGCCGGCACCGCGCTCGCCACGGGGGTGCGGACGTACAACGGTGCGATCGGCGTGGACGCCGGCGGCCGGCCGGTGCAGACCGTCGTCGAACGCGCCGAGGCGGCCGGCCTGTCCACCGGCCTGGTCACCACGGGCGAGGTCACCGACGCGACCACCGCGGCGTTCGGGGCGCACGTGCCCGATCGCGGCCGGCAGACCGAGATCGCCCGGCAGTTCATCGAGGAGACGGGCGTCGACGTCCTCCTCGGTGGCGGCGAGGACTTCTGGTACCCGCCGGCCGATCCCGGCCGCATCCCCGGTGGTGCCGGCCGGAGCGACCAGGGCGACCTCGTCCGGCGGGCCGAGGAGCTGGGCTACGAGTACGTCTCCGACCGGGCGGGCCTCGCGCGGGCGCGCGGCGGCAAGCTCCTCGGCCTCTTCGACAACGGGACGATGTTCGTCGCCGCACCGGAGCCGGCCGGCACCAACGACCGCCGGGTGTCCTTGGCGGAGATGACCCGCACGGCGATCGAGGTCCTGTCCCGCGACGACGACGGCTTCCTCCTCGTCGTCGAGGAGGAGGCGGTCGACGGGCAGGCGCACGCCAACAACGCCGCGGCGACCATCGAGGCCGTCCGGCTGCTCGACGAGGCCGTCGCCGTCGGCGCGCGGTTCGCCGACCGACGCGACGACACGCTCGTGATCGCGACCGCGGACCACGAGACGGGCGGCATGGCGATCGCCGACACCGGCGACGGGACCGGCTCCTCCCCCTCGGCCGACGGCCCCTTCGCCGTGGCGGGCTCCGACCTCCGGTTCGTCGTCGACTGGACGACCCTCGGGCACACCGGCGCCGACGTCCCGGTGACCGCCTCCGGGCCCGGGGCCGAGCGGCTCAGCGGGCACCGCGCGAACACGTTCGTGCACCGGGTGGTGGTGGAGACCCTGTTCGGCGTCCGCTGACGCGCCACGCCCGTGTTCACCGGCTGGACGTATGACGGCCGCCACACCGTGACCCACGCCTCAGGCGACGTTCACCCGGCGTTCACCGATCGACCGGTAGGCGGCCACCTCGGCTCCCTAGCTTCTCTCACGTCGGTCCCATGCTGCCCGGAAGTCGTCCGGGCCCATTGTCGAGAGGCACTGAGTTGAAGCTCAGCACCAAGACGCGCGCCACCACGCTCTCCGTGGCGCTCGCCAGCACCCTCGCGCTCACCGCGTGCGGCGCGTCCAACGAGTCCGCTGCCGAGGAGGGCTCGGGTAGCAGCGAGTCGACCGCGGAGCTGAGCGGCGAACTTGTCGGCGCGGGCTCGAGCGCCCAGCAGTCGGCCATGGAGGCCTGGCAGGCCGGCTTCCAAGGCGAGTTCCCGGACGTGCAGTTCAGCTACGACCCGGCCGGTTCGGGCGCGGGCCGCGAGCAGTTCATCGACGGCTCCGCCGACTTCGCGGGCTCCGACGCCGCCCTGGACGACGAGGAGCTGGCCTCGGCGCAGGAGCGCTGCGCCGGCGGCGAGATCTTCGAGCTGCCGAACTACATCTCGCCGATCGCGGTCGTCTACAACCTCGAGGGCGTCGACGAGCTGAACCTGACGCCGCAGACCATCGCCGGCATCTTCACCGGCGCCATCACGACCTGGAACGACCCGGCGATCGCCGAGTCGAACCCCGACACGACGCTGCCGGACACCGCGATCACCCCGGTGCACCGCGCCGACGATTCGGGCACCACGGACAACTTCACCGACTACCTGTTCCAGGCCGCCGGTGACGTGTGGACTTCCGAGCCCGACGGCGTGTGGCCGCTCGAGGGCGGCGAGGCCGCCAACGGCACCTCCGGTGTGGTCGAGGTCGTCACCAGCACCGCCGGCGCCGTCACTTACGCGGACGCCAGCCGCGCCGGTGACCTGGGCGTCGCCAGCGTCGCCGTCGGCGAGGAGTTCGTCGCTCCCAGCCCCGAGGCCGCAGCGGCCGTCGTCGAGAACTCGCCCGCCGTCGAGGGTCGTGGCGAGTACGACTTCGCCATCGAGGTCAACCGGGAGACCGAGGGCTCGGGCGAGTACCCGGTCGTCCTGGTCAGCTACCACATCGGTTGCGTCGAGTACGACGACCAGGAGACCGCCGACAACGTCAAGGCCTTCATGGACTACGTGATCAGCGAGGATGGCCAGCAGACGGCCGCAGAGAACGCCGGCAACGCGCCGATCTCGGAGAGCCTCCGCGAGCAGGCGCAGGGCGCGGTCGACGCCATCACCGCCGCCGGCTGACCCCGGCACGCCGCGATGGCCCGGGACGTCACACCGACGTCCCGGGCCATCGCACCGCCCGCACCCGGGCACACGCACCCACGATCGACTCCCACGGAGCAGCGGTGACAGCCACGAAGGCCCCGACCGAACCCCCGCAGCAGCAGCGTGCCGTCCGGCGGCCGGGCGACCGCATCTTCGCCGGGGGCGCCAAGGGCTCCGGCATCTTCATCCTGGTCGTCCTCGCCGGGGTCGCCGCCTTCCTCATCAGCGAGGCGATCCCCGCCCTCACCGCGCCCGCGGAGGACATCCCCGACGGCGAGGGGCTGGCCGCCTACATCGGCCCCCTCATCCTGGGCACGCTCCTCGGCGCCATCATCGCCCTGCTGGTCGCGACGCCGCTCGCCGTCGGCATCGCCCTCTACGTCACCTACTACGCCCCCCGCCGGTTCGCGGCGGTCATGGGCTACGTGATCGACCTGCTGGCGGCCATCCCCAGCGTCGTCTACGGATTCTGGGGCCTCGCGGTCCTCGCCCCGACCCTCGTGCCCTTCCACGTGTGGGCGGCGGACAACCTGAGCTGGATCCCGTTCTTCGCCGGCCCCGCGTCGACCAGCGGCCGGACGATGCTGACGGTCGGCCTCGTGCTGGCGGTGATGATCCTGCCGATCATCTCGGCCATCGCCCGGGAGGTGTTCAGCCAGGCACCTGCTCTGCACCGCGAGGCGGCTCTCGCGCTGGGCGCGACCCGCTGGGAGATGATCAAGATGGCGGTGCTGCCCTACGGGAAGTCGGGCGTCATCGCCGGCGCGATGCTCGGCCTGGGCCGGGCGCTCGGCGAGACCATGGCCGTCGCGATCATCCTCTCCGGCGGCGCGGGTGCGACGGTCAACCTGATCAGCAACTCCAACCCCTCCACGATCGCGTCGAACATCGCGCTGAGGTTCCCCGAGGCGACCGGCATCGGGGTCAACACCCTGATCGCGAGCGGCCTGGTGCTGTTCGTCATCACCCTCGCCGTCAACATGATCGCCCGCTGGATCGTCAACCGGCGCGCCGACTTCTCCGGAGCCAACTGATGAGCACCGCCACCCAGCCGGCGCCCGGGACCACGGCACCGCAGCGGGGACCGGTCCGGATCGACCGCCGCTTGCCCCGCCTCGCACCGCTGGGGCTCTACCTGGCCGGCATCACCCTCGGTGCCGGGGTGTCCGCGCTCACCGGCTTCAGCGTCACCTCCACCGTCGTCTACGGCGTCATCCTGGGCACGCTCGCGGTGTACGTCGCGTCGAGAGCCGTCGAGGGGCGCCGCAAGGCCAGCGACCGGCTCGTCACCTGCCTGGTCACCACCGCGTTCGGCATCGCGATGATCCCGCTGGTGTCGCTGGTCTACACGGTGCTGGACAAGGGCCTCGAGCGGCTCGACGCCGACTTCTTCTCCATGTCGATGTTCCGCGTGGTCGGCGAGGGCGGCGGCGCCTACCACGCCATCGTCGGCACGGTGATCATCACGCTGCTGGCGACGCTGATCTCGGTCCCGATCGGACTGATGACCGCCATCTACCTGGTGGAGTACGGCACGGGCCGCCTCAAGCGCGGGATCACGTTCTTCGTCGACGTCATGACCGGCATCCCGTCGATCGTGGCCGGCCTGTTCGCGTTCGCGCTGTTCACCCTGCTGTTCGGGAACGACTTCCGCGCGGGCGTGATGGGTGCCGTCGCCCTCTCGGTGCTGATGATCCCGGTGGTCGTCCGGTCGTGCGAGGAGGTCCTCAAGCTCGTCCCGAACGAGCTGCGGGAGGCCAGCTACGCCCTCGGTGTGCCGAAGTGGCGCACGGTGGTCAAGGTCGTCCTGCCGACCGCGATCGCGGGTCTCGGCACCGGTGTCACCCTGTCGGTCGCCCGCGTCGTCGGCGAGACCGCTCCCCTGCTGATCACCGTCGGCCTGATCACCGGCACGAACTTCAACCCGTTCGACGGCCGCATGGCCACGCTGCCGGTCTTCGCCTACTACCAGCTGACGCAGCCGGGTACCGCGACGCAGGCGTTCATCGACCGGGCCTGGACGGCGGCGCTCCTACTCATCATCCTGGTCATGGCGCTCAACGTCGTCGCCCGCCTGATCAGCCGCTTCTTCGCCCCCAAGACCGGTCGCTGACCGGTTCGACCAGGAGGACAACCACGTGGCCAAGCGCATCGATGTCTCCGACCTCAACATCTACTACGGCAACTTCATGGCCGTCGAAGGCGTCAACGTCTCCATCGAGCCGCGGAGCATCACCGCCCTGATCGGCCCCTCGGGCTGCGGGAAGTCGACCTTCCTCCGCTCGCTGAACCGGATGCACGAGGTGCTGCCCGGCGCCCGCGTCGAGGGCAAGGTCGTGATGGACGGCCAGGACCTCTACGGCTCCGACGTCGACCCGGTGAACGTCCGCCGGCAGATCGGCATGGTCTTCCAGCGGCCGAACCCGTTCCCGACCATGTCGATCTACGACAACGTCATCGCCGGCAACCGGTTGAACAACAACCGGATGAAGAAGGCCGACACCGACGACCTGGTCGAGAAGTCGCTGCGCGGCGCCAACCTCTGGAACGAGGTCAAGGACCGCCTCGACCGTCCCGGCTCGGGCCTGTCCGGCGGTCAGCAGCAGCGGCTGTGCATCGCCCGCGCCATCGCCGTCGAGCCCGACGTGCTGCTGATGGACGAGCCGTGCTCCGCGCTGGACCCGATCTCCACGCTCGCCATCGAGGATCTGATGACGGAGCTCAAGGAGCGGTTCACGATCGTCATCGTCACCCACAACATGCAGCAGGCCGCGCGGGTGAGCGAGTCCACCGGCTTCTTCAACCTCAACGGCGTCGGGCAGCCCGGCCGGCTGATCGAGTTCAACCCGACCGAGAAGATCTTCAGCAACCCCGATGAGAAGGCGACCGAGGACTACATCTCCGGCCGCTTCGGCTAGGCGGTCCCGACCTCGTCCGGGTCGGGGGTGCGGAAGGGCGGCTCGCCTCGTGCGGGCCGCCCTTCCTCGTCCCCGGGGGCCTCGCCCGTCGCGTCATCGGGCTCCTCCCCTTCCACCCCGAACCCCGGCGCGGGCTCGGGAGCGCCTCGCCCGGGGTCGGCGGCGGGGATCCCGCCCTGGGCGGGGTCATCGGTGCTGAACGGCGGCGGCATCGTCGACACGGGCGAGGCCTACCCATCGGGGTGGCGTCGAGACGACCGGCAGGTGAACGGCTCCGTTCAGCAGCTGACGGGCTCGGGCTCCGGTTCGGCAGCCGACGGTTCGGTCACGTCGGCCGCGGGCTGCTCGGCCGGCGCCCCGATGGTCACCGGGACGACGGTGGAGTAGCCGGGCCCGATGACCAGCTGCACGGTGTCGCCGATCGAGTCGCTGGCCTCGAGCACCGCTCCCGGCACCGCCGCGGCGACCGTCCGGGCCGGCTCCAGGACACCGGGGCCGTAGCGCACCACGGTCTCGTTCACCGTCCCCGGCTCGTTGCCGACGGCGCCGACGCCGAAGCCCTGCGCGCGCATCAGGTCGGCGACGGTCCCGGCCAGGCCGGTCGTCCCGGTCCCGTTGAGGACGTCGACCGCCACCGAGGCCGGCGGCACGGTCAGCGCCGCCTCCGCCGGCGGGACCTCCTCGGCCGGCGGCGCCTCCTCGGCCGAGGGCTCCTCCGCCGGCGCGGCGGACTCCTCCGGGCCGATCACGAACTCCTCGGGCACCGAGGTGCCCTCGATGACCGCGTCGAAGAGCGACCGCGTGCCCCGGCCGTCGAGCAGCACGTAGGCCTGCTCGGTGCCTGCCGGCACGTAGCCGACCTGGGCCACCGGCAGGCTCGCCCGCTGCACCGCGTCGCCGGACAGGTCGCCCAGGCTGCCGGCCAGGGCCCGGAGGTCGCCCAGGGTGGTCTGCTCGTCGACCGTCACCGCCTCCGCGGCCCGGTTGAGGAAGCGGTTCAGGGTCAGCGGGTCGACCAGGGTGCCGGTGGACATCGCCGCACGCAGGGTGGAGGTCAGCAGCCGCTGCGCGCGCTCCGCGACGGCGGTCCCGGTCACGTCCGCGCCGCTCTCCCCCGGCTGCAGGTAGCCGGTGGCGGCCTCCCCCGACACCTCCGAGAAGCCGGGCGGGAGCGGCGTCGCCGCCGCAGTGGTGGCCTGCGAGGGGACGACGCAGACGGGGACACCGCCGAGGGCGTCCACCATCCCCGGCAGGTCGGCGAGGTCCACGCCCAGGTAGTGGTCGACCCGCAGCCCCGACAGCTGCTGCACCGCCCGGACCATGCAGCTCGGTCCGCCCTCGAGCAGCGAGGTCGCGAACGCCTCGGTCACCGGGCTGCGCAGCGAGCCGTCCGGCGTCCGGCAGGCCGGGGTGTCGATGAGCGCCGTCGGTGGGAAGCTCACCAGCACCGCCCGGTCCCCCTCGGACGACACCGACGCCAGCAGCGCGGCCACCGACGCCGGCCCGGTCTGCCCGGGCACCCCGCTGCCGACGACGAGGTAGGTCTCGTCCCCCTCCTGCAGCGCGGGCGCGAGGATCTCCGGCCCGTCGACGGCGAGCGCGTCGACCCGGTCGATCTTCTGGTCGACGTAGAAGTAGAGGCCGAGGTGGTACAGGACGACCACGCCCAGGACGACCGCCAGGGCCATCAGCGCACGGGTCAGCCGTCGCCGTCGGGGACTGGCCGGCGGTCGTGGCGCCCGGGGACGGCGGCCGCCGCGGGGCGGGTCCTCGGTGTCCGGAGGCGGGAACCGGCCGGGCAGCGGGGGGATCGGCCCGCTGCGGCGGACGGGCCCCCTATCGGGGGCGAAGCCGCCCGGTTGGCGCGCGCCGCCGGGCGCAGGCGGTCCGGGGACCGGGGGCAGGCCGGGCACCGGGGGCAGGCCGGGCACCGGGGGCAGGCCTGCCGGCGGCGCGGAGCGGGCGGCACCCGGTACGGGGGGGAGCCCGGCCCGGACGACGGGTGGTGGCGCCTCGGGCGCCCGGAGAACGGGCTCCTCGGCCCGGCGCGCGGCCCGGCGGCGGTTGGTCCCGCCGTCCTGACGCGCCAGCAGCTGCTCGACGGTGATGTGCTGGGCGGCGGCGGCCGGCTCGCCGTCCCGGCCGCGGCGGCCGCGTCCGGGGACGCCCCGGGGGACGCCGGAGCCACCCGCGTCCCGCGTCGGCTTGTCCCCCACCGGAGTCGACACCTTCTCGTCGTCGTCCCTGCCCCGTCACCGGCCGGTGATGCGGCCGCCTCCCGACGATACGGGGAGGGCGGCGGGCTGAGGGCCGGACGCGCGGCACCGCCGCCCCCCGGAGGGGCGAGGGAGGGCCCAACCGAATAGTGGGCGACCGTGTCCCTGCGTAGCGTGTCCCCGGTGAGACTTCCCTCGGTGCCGGGTCCCTCCGATCTGCTCAACGCCGTGGGAGGCGTCCGCGACGGATTCGCCGATGCGCTCGACCTGATCCCCCGCGTGGCGACGGCGGTCGGCCGCATGGAGGAGCTGCTCGGCCGAGTGTCGGCGGTGCTCGACCGCGTCGACGGCATCGTCGATCGCGCCGACGAGGCGATCACCCGGCTGGACGACACCCGCACCCGCGCCGACGAGGCCATCACCGGCGTCGAACGGATCCAGGCCAAGGCCGACGCGGCCATCGAGGGCGTCGGTCGCACCCGCGAGAAGGCGGACGCGGCCATCGAGGGGGTCGGGAGCACCCGCGCCAAGGCCGACGCGGCGATCGAGGCCGTCGGCGGGACGGCGTCGCGGGCCGACTCCATCGTGGGGCGGGCCGAGGGCATGGTCGGCCGGGTGGAGCCGATGGTCGCCGACTACGAGCCGATGCTGACCGCGCTGGCCCCGTCGATGCGCCGGCTGGCGGACTCGTTGGACCCGTCCGAGGTCGACGCGCTGATCACCCTGATCGACCGGCTGCCCCAGCTGGTCACCCACCTGGACGAGGACATCCTGCCGGTCCTGGAGACCCTCGGGACGGTCGGCACCGACGTCCACGACCTGGTCGACACCGTGCAGGACATGCGGCAGATCGTGAAGGGCTTCCCCGGCTCGCGGCTGTTCCGGCGCCGGGGCGCGGAGGAGATCGCGGAGGACGAGGCGCGGGAGAACGCCGGCGCCTGAGCGGGCGTCCTCCCGGCCGGCCGGTCAGGTCTCGGTCGGGTACCCCAGCGCGCGGACGACGTCCCCGATCCGCTCGTAGGTCTGGCCCTCGGGCAGCTTCTCCAGCTCGGCGGCCACCGCGTCCGGCGCCCGGTGGTCCCGCGCGGCCTCGACGAGCTCGGGCCCGGTGGCGGGGAAGTCCGCCCGGACCAGCCAGCGGGAGAGCTCGGCACGGGCGACGACGGCGTCCTCGGTCATGCCCACCGGCACCCCGCCGACGAGGGTTCCGGCCGGGTCGGCGGTGATGTCGGGGTCGCCCTCGGCGATCGGCTCGACCTCGCGCCACTCCTCGGCGCGGGTCGCGTGCTCGCCCTTGAGCATCCCCTGGATCTCGTGCTCGAGCTCCTCGTCGACCCGGGGGCTGTGCTTGGTGCTGCGCGCGGACGTGCCGGCGAACTGGTCTCCGGACTCGGTCACTGTGTCTCCTCGTCTGTCGGGCCCGGCCGCGGCCGGACCGGGTGGATCAGTCCTCGTGCAGGGCGCCGGGCTTGTGGACCGCGGTCTTCCCGGTCTTGGCGCTCTTCTCCTCGTACTGCGGCTCGTCCTTGCTGGCCTTGACCGTGCGGCCGGACGCCTCCGTCTCCTTCGTGATCGTGCGTTCGACGGTGCCCTCGACCTTGTTCCCGTGGCTGTTCCAGGTGACGTGGTCACCCTTCGAGAGGTCCTCGGCCATGACTGCCTCCTCGTGGCGCGACGTGGTGGACCTCCCCCTGCCCCCGGCCGCCGCCCGACACACATCGGTCCGGCCGCACGCACGATCACCCGTTCGTGACGCGACCTCACTCCTAGGGGCCATGGCAGGGCCTGTTTCGTCACGTAGCGTCGACCACGACGGACACCGGTCGGCGTCCACGCGGGGGCGGCGGGAGATCTCGCTACCCAGCGTGACCCCTGGGGCCGTCCTCGGTCGCCGGTCCGGTCGACTCCATTCCCCCGGAGTCGGCCGGGTCGGCCCGTTTACGCTGACGTGCCGTGACGACCACCCTCGCCTCCGACGGGCTCCGTCCCGTCGACGTCCTCACGGTGGTCGGGGTCATGGACGTGACGCCGTCGGTGCGCCGGGTGTCGCTGTCCGGCTCCCCCTCGGCCATCGCCGCGGCAGGTCCCACGGTGAATCTGCTGGTGCCGCGGGTGGACGACGCCGAGCCACGCTGGCCGCGCATCCAGCGGGACGGCCGGATCGTCTGGCCGCAGGGCAGCCACGGCGTGGCGTTGCGCAGCTACACCGCCCGGCGCCAGGACCCGGACGCCGGCATCGTGGAGATCGACTTCGTCCTGCACGGCGACGGTCCGGCGGCGACGTGGGCCGCGGCGGCGCGCCCCGGCGCCCTGCTCGCCGTGGCGGGTGCCGCCTCGCTGGCCGAGCGGCCGGCCCGCTGGCTGCTGCTGGCCGGCGACGAGACCGCGCTGCCCGCGATCAGCCGGCTGCTCGCCGCGGCCGCACCGGGGACGGCCGGCGTCGCCTTCCTGGAGGTGGCCGGACCGGAGGAGGAGCAGCCGCTCGCCGCTCCGGCCGGGATCACGGTGCACTGGCTGCACCGCGGCAGCACGCCGCCGGGCGAGAGCACCCTGCTGGTCGACGCCGTCGCCGCGCTGGACCGGCCTGAGGGGGACGACGTCTTCGCCTGGGTAGGGGCCGAGTCGGCGGCCGTCCGCGCCATCCGGGCGGACCTGCGCGGCCGGTGGGGCCTCGGGCGGGCGCAGCACCACGCGATCGGCTACTGGCGGCGGGGCCGGGCCATGTCGCCCGCCGGCTGAGCGTCGCCCAGGAAGTTCACAGGTAGCGTCCAGACCGACCGCAGTCGGCGCCCGCACGATCAGCACATGACGACGGCACCCGCACGCGCGACCGGAGGAACCGTGGCCGGCAGTTCGCAGACCCGCACACCCGAGGCGCGACTCCTGGTCGTCGACGACGAGCCGAACATCCGCGAGCTGCTGTCGGCCAGCCTGCGCTACGCCGGCTTCGAGGTCGCTACCGCCGCCGACGGCCAGCAGGCGCTGACCCTGGCGGAGTCGTTCCGTCCCGACCTGCTGGTCCTCGACGTGATGATGCCCGGGCTGGACGGCTTCGGCGTCGTCCGCCGGCTGCGCCAGTCCGGCCGGCACACCCCGGTGCTCTTCCTCACCGCCCGCGACGCCGCCGAGGACAAGGTCTCCGGGCTGACGCTGGGCGGCGACGACTACGTCACCAAGCCGTTCAGCCTCGACGAGGTCATCGCCCGCATCCGCGCGGTCCTGCGGCGCACCGCCGGCGCACAGCAGGCCGCGGCCGAGGCACCCCGGCTCACCTTCGCCGACATCGAGCTGGACGAGGAGAGCCACGAGGTCATCAAGGCCGGCACGCTGATCAGCCTGTCCCCGACCGAGTTCAAGCTGCTGCGCTACCTGATGGCCAACGCCGGGCGGGTGCTGTCGAAGGCGCAGATCCTCGACCACGTCTGGAACTACGACTTCAACGGCGAGGCCAACGTGGTGGAGTCCTACATCTCCTACCTGCGCCGCAAGATCGACACCACGGAGCCGCGCCTGCTGCACACCATCCGGGGGGTCGGCTACACGCTGCGGCTGCCGCGGGGCGCATGACGGAGATCCTCGAGAGCGCGCAGCGGCACCCGGCCACCCGCGGTGGTCCCCGGGTGCCGCTGCGCGTCACGCTCGTCGCGCTGATGGTGGCGCTGCTGAGCGTCGCCCTCATGGCGACCGGGTTCGCCACCACGTCGCTGCTGCGCGACTACCTGATCGACCAGCAGGACGCCGCCCTGCGCTCACTAGTGAAGCAGGCCAATCCGAGGGTCTTCGAGGCATGCCTTGACGGCGACTACGTGGCGGGCCCGCGGGCGGCCTACGTCGGCTGCCTCGCGCCGGGCTCGGACGACGTGGTCGACCTGCAGGGTCCGCCCGACGAGCGAGGCATCCCGGAGATCGACGCCGACGACGTGGCCGACGGCGGCCTGTCCCGTTATCCGGAGACCGTCCGGGCCGACGACGGCACCAAGTGGCGGGTGATGGCCGGCCAGCTGCCCGAGGGCTACACGCAGGTGATCGGCACCGACCTCGAGGGCGACGAGAAGGCCATCTCCCGGCTGGTCCGCATCGAGCTGGTCGTGGGCCTGGCGATCCTCGTGCTGCTCGGCGCCGCCGGCTACCTGCTGGTCCGCAACAGCCTGCGGCCCCTCGCCGAGGTCGAGCGGACCGCGCAGGCCATCGCCGCCGGCGACCTCTCGCAACGCGTGCCGGCCGGCGACCAGCGGACCGAGGTGGGCCGGCTGTCCGCCGCGCTCAACGTGATGCTGGCCCAGATCGAGAGCGCCTTCCGC
>DASQTE010000140.1:0-20858 GCA_035642035.1 Blastococcus sp. | reverse complement strand
AGCGGCGGGTGAGGCGGGCGACGGCGGCCGGGTCGAGCTCCACCCCGAAGCCTGGCCCCTCGGGCAGGTGCAGCGCGCCGTCGGCGTAGCGCAGGGGTTCGGTGAGCAGTTCCTCGCGCATGAGCAGCGGGCCGAACAGCTCGCTGCCGAAGGTCATGCCCGGCGCGGCGCAGGCCAGGTGCAAAGAGGCGGCGGTGCCGATCGGGCCCTCGATCGAAGTGCCGCCGTGACAGGGAACGCCGGCCGCAGCGGCGATCTCGGCGATCGCGCGGGTGGCGCGCAGCCCGCCGGACTTGGTGGTCTTGAGCGAGAAGACGTCGGCGGCGCGCAGCCGCACCAGCCGCAGCGCGTCGGAGGGGGTGCGCAGGCTCTCGTCGGCCATGACCGGGATCGGCAGCGCGGCGTTGATCTCGGCCAGCCACTCGACCTCGGCGCCGGGGACGGGCTGCTCCACCAGGTCGACGCCGGCCTCGGCCAACTGTGGCAGCCACCGCAGCGAGGTGATCAGGTCCCAGCGGGCGTTGAGGTCGACCCGGATGCTCGCGTCGGAAGCCAGCTTCTCGGCGACCTCCACCACGCGGGCGACGTCGTCGGCTGGGTCCTGGGCGCCCATCTTGAGCTTGAAGCTGCTGTGCAGGCCGGACTCGAGCTTGCCGCGGGCCTCGTCGATGACCTCGCCGGCCGACTCGGTGCCCAGGGCCCAGGTGACCGGGATCGAGGTGCGCGCGAGCCCGCCGAGCAGCGTGTGCACCGGCACATCGAGGCTACGGCCCCAGGCGTCGTGCAGCGCCACCTCGACGGCGGCCTTGGCGTAGAGGTTGTTGGCGACGACATCGTTCATGGCCTGCTGGATGCCTGCGATGTCGTCGACGCGCCGGCCGGTCAGCAGCGGGGCGAGATACCGCTCGATGATGACCTGCATCGTCTCGACGGACTCGCCGCCCCACCACGGGCCGCCGGGCACGACACCCTCACCGGTGCCAGTGACCCCGCCGCGGGTGGTGAGCGTGACGAGCAGGATCGGCTGCGCCTCCATACCGGTGCGCGCGAACCGGTGCGGGCGCCGCAGGGGGACGTCGAGGATCGAGGTCTGGACTCGTTCGATGTGCAGGTCGTTCATGGGATTGCCTCTGTCCGGGAAGTCGAAGTCAGGACGCGCGGGCCGCCGGCGTCGTTGCCGATGGGTCGGGGTGGTGGGGCCGTCGGCTCCCGTGCAGGCCGCGGCCTCCCGTCGCTGGATGACCGGAGGCCGCAGCAGGACGGTCGGTCAGGCGCGCTCGAGCTCGAAGTCGTAGGTGGACTTCAGCGTGCCGTCGCCCTGGTCCTGGGGGTCGAGCACCAGCTCGGGCTTGACCGCCTCGGCGACGTCGCTCTCGAGGTACTCGCCACCCTGGAAGTAGAGCTGGGTGGTGATCGGCCGGTGCCCGGGTGCCCGCACGATGAGGTGCAGGTGCGCCGGGCGCCACGGGTGCCAGCCGGCGGCGGTGATCAGCTTGCCGGTCGGCCCGTCGGTCGGGATCTGGTACGGCGCGGGCTGGATCGTCCGGATCTCGAACCGGCCCTCCTCGTCGGTGGTGACGACGCCGCGCAGGTTCCCCTCGGGCAGGTGCGGGGCGAAGCCGGAGTAGTAGCCCTCGCTGTCGGCCTGCCAGATGTCGACCTCGGCGCCGCCCAGCGGGGTGCCGTCGACATCGCGGACCTGGCCGGCGAAGACCAGCGGCGTCCCCTTCTCGTCGTCCCGCATGGGGAGGGTCGCCTTCGCGGGCAGCGGCTTGGCGTCCGGCAGGTAGTAGGGGCCCAGGATCGTGCCCTTGCTGCCCAGCTGGGCCTGCGAGGTTACGTCCTCGACGACGTGCTCGACGAAGACGTCGAGGAACAGCGGCCATTCGCCGCCTTCGCCGACCTCGATCAGCCACGCCTTGGCGGCCTGGAACTCCGGATAGGTCACCTTGTGCTCGCGGATCGCGTTGTGGACGCCTTCCAGGACGCTCCGGACGACGGCGCTGACGCGCTCGGGTGAGACGTCGGCGACCTCCTTCTGGACCGATCGGAACGCCTGGGTGGCGTTGGCGCCGGAACCGGCGGCTGTGGGGCTGTGCTCGACAGCGGTCATGGGTTGCTCCTCGGTGAGTGGATGCGGGCCGCCCGGCCCGCGAGGTTCAGCGGCGATTGCGGAAGTAGGAGACGTCGTCGTTGCCGATGAGGTCGGGCACCGTCCAGCCGTCGAGGTCGTACTCGGAGAGGCACTGCTCGGCCAGGCCCTTCATGGCGCCGGTGGTGCCCTGGGCCTCGGCGGCGAAGAGCAGTTCGGCCTTGACGCCCTCGTGGTTGCCCGAGTAGTTGCGCTCGTACAGCTCGTGCCGGCCACCGAACTCGGTGCCGACCGAGTCCCAGAGGGCCTTCATGCGCTTGACCCGGTCGACGGCCTCGATGCCGTTGGAGCCGCGGACGTACTTGTCCAGGTAGGGCCGGACCTCGGGGTCTTGAAGTCCAGGGAGTGCGAGTTCAGGTAGATCAGGCCGCTGGCCACGCCGACCCACTCGTCGGGGTTGTGGATCATCGCGTCGCTCAGCGCCCAGACGATGTTCCGCCAGCCGATGACCTCACCGACGCGGGTCTGCACGCCGCGGAAGTCCTTGCTGCCGGTGATCTCCACGTCGCGAAGCGGCCGAAGGCGGTGCGGATCGTTCGGGGATCGAGCATCGGGGGATCTCCTCGTCGAGGTCGCCGGCCGTGCCTGCCGTTTGCTGCAATGCCCGCTCTGCGTACAGTCTGACCGCAAAGCGTGCAGCCAGTGTGCTGCGCGTCACCCGGTACGTCAACCCCTCCGGTCCAGGAAGATGAGGCCGATGGCCATCGCAGACGACCCGACCGGCGAGTCCCCACAGGGCGACCGCGACTACGTGCAGAGCCTGGAGCGCGGGATCGCGGTCCTGCTCGCCTTCGACGAGGAGCACCCCGAGCCCAGCCTGGCCGAGCTGGCGCAGATCACCGGCTTCTCGCGGCCGGCGGTGCGGCGCTTCCTCATCACGCTGGAGCGCATGGGGTACGTGCGCGGGTCCGGCGGCCGCTGGTCGCTGACCCCGCGAGTGCTGGCGATCGGCCAGCACTACACGGCCTCGCACGCGCTCATCGAGCTAGCGCAGCCGCATCTGCTCCACCTCGCCGAGGAGACGCATGAATCGGCGTCGTTGGCGACGCTGGACGGTGACGACGTCGTCTACGTCGCCCGGGTGCCGGTGCGCCGGATCATGAGCATCAACGTGTCGATCGGTACCCGGGTGCCGGCGTATGCGACGTCGATGGGCCGGGTGCTGCTGGCCTGGGCCCCGACCGAAGTGGTCGACTCCGTGCTCAACCGCCGTCCGCTGCGCCCGATCACGCCCCGCACGGTCACCGATCCCTCGGCGCTCCGCGCGGAGCTGGCGCGGGTCCGGTCCAACGGCTGGAGCGTCGTCGAGGAGGAGCTCGAGGTGGGCCTGCTGTCGGCGTCGGCGCCGGTTCGCGACCGCACCGGCCAGGTGGTCGCCGCGCTGGCCTCCTCCACCTCCGCGGGCCGGTCGAGCCGCGGCGAGCTGGAGCGGAACGTCGTCCCGCTGCTGGTGGAGACCGCCGACCGGATCACCGCCGACCTCGGCCGACGCTGACGGTGGGGCCTGGGACATGGCTCGGACGCAGCGCACGGGGCGAGATCCGCACACTCGCCCGTCAGGGGCTGGATGCTGGCTTCAGCCTGAGATCGGCCCACGGTGTAGTGCTGCACCTCCCACGGGAACGGCCCGGGCGCCGGACCACGTGAACTCGGCGTAGTCCCCGGGCGGCGGACGCAGGTAGGCGATTCCGTGGAGGTACCTCCCGTCGGGCGCAGCCCTCAGTGCAGGCATGTCTGGACGTCGGGGGCGCGTCAGAGAATCGCGTGCGGGTGCCTGTGCAAACTTGCGGCGATTCGTGTGCAAGCTGGAATGCGTGACGACTGAACCGGGCTCTACCTGCGGTCTTCCTTTTCGCCGAGATCCCACCACCACGAGGTCTTCGCAGATTGTGCGGAGATCCTTCGCAGAATGACGAACCGCCCCGGACCGGAAGGTCCGGGGCGGCCTTGTCGTCGAGCGGGATCAGTCGCCGGACGTCGCCGCGTCGCGGAGTCGCATCCACCGGGCCGGCGGCCTCGGCGCGAGAGGGTCGTTGCAGGAGTCGCCGACGCCTCCACCACCGCCGCCGAGGACGTCACCCGGGGAAGACCCACGGCGCGTTCCCGAACGGGGTGCCGGTGCGCTTCCCGCACCGCCGGCAGATCTTGTCGTCCGGTCTCGAGGGCTGCTCGCCGTTCGGATGTTGCTGGACGTAGGAGTGGAATCCGAATCGGCACCGCAGTGGCTTCCGAGTCATGGGCCGACGCTAGGAGTCGCCGATTCCGCCGGGAAGGGGCGTACGGACCTGCGCGCCAGACCTGTGCCGAGGTGCTGGGCCGGGGTCAGAGGGTCAGCTGCCACCGGCCGGCGCGCAGGGCGGCGATGACGCCCCCGTCGATGAGCAGGTCCGTGCCGGTGATGAAGCCGGCGTCCGGGCCGAGCAGGAAGGCGGCGGCGGTGGCCACCTCGTCGGCGGTGCCGACCCGGCCGGTGGCGGAGACCTCGATCATCTTTCGGTAGCCCTCGGCGCCGGGACCGGACATCTCGTCCCGGGCCAGCGGCGTCAGGATGATGCCGGGGCTGATGCAGTTCACCCGGGCGCCGCGGTCGCCCCAGGTGACGGCGGCGGCCTGGACGCGCAGATGGTTGGCCTGCTTGGAGACGGCGTAGGCGGCGCCGGAGTTCGGCACGGCGTCCTTCCC
The DNA here is from genome assembly GCA_035642035.1 of Blastococcus sp. Classification (GTDB taxonomy): domain Bacteria; phylum Actinomycetota; class Actinomycetes; order Mycobacteriales; family Geodermatophilaceae; genus Blastococcus_B. The sequence goes on along the minus strand of DASQTE010000140.1, from coordinate 16,024 downwards.
GAGGGCCGGGAGCGCCAGCAGCTCCTCGGTGGGCGTGAAGGCCAGCGCGTGCGCCGTCTGCGGGTCGAGGGGCGGGGGCATGTGGCCGGCCATGCTGGAGATGTGCACGCCAGCACCGCCGGGCGCGATCACCTGGCCGAACTCCTCGAGCACCAGGGCGGTCCCGTACAGGTCGACGGCCAGGACGGCCTCCGCGGGTGCCTGCACCGGGGAGACGCCGGCGGTGCTGACCACCTGGACGACGTCGCCGAGCCCGGCGGCGGCCTGCGCGAGCGCGTGCACCGAGGCCCGGTTCGAGACGTCGACCCGCTGGGTGCTGACGGTGTGGCCGGCGTCCTCCAGCGCGGTCTTCGCGTTCTGCAGGGTGGTCTCGTCGAAGTCCGCGAGCAGCAGGTGCTTGCCCGCACCGGTGCGGCGGGCGATGGCCCGCCCGATGCTGCCGGCGCCGATGACGACCAGGACGTCCGTGCTCATGGGTTCTCTCTTCTCTTCCGGTGGAGTGGTGAGGCTGGGGAGGCGCTGGTCAGTGCGCCAGGACGGGGACGGCGGGCCCGTCGGCGTCCTCGGTCGGGGAGCCGGTGGCGCGGCGGTCGTCGGTGCGGACGAGGACAGCGACGATCAGGGCGGCGAGCAGCACGGTGGCGACACCGCCGTAGTCGACCTGCTCGTACGCGCCGCTGCCGGAGCCGTGGGTGAAGACGATCCCGTCGACGTCCCGGACGGCAGCGGTGAGGCTGTCCGGGTCCTCGAGGTCGCCGGTCACCACCTCCACGTCGGGGAGGAGGCTGCGGGCCCGGTCGGCGTCCCGGGCGAGGGCCCGGATCCGCAGGCCGGGCCGGCTCGCGGCCGCGACGACGTGGCGTCCGACCGAACCGGTCGCGCCGACGACGAGGACGCGCGAGGAGGGGGTGTCGGTCGAGGGACCGCTCACCGGAGCGGGGGCGCCGTGCGGGGACATCGCCAGGTTCTCCGTCATCTCGGGGGCGCGGGGAGCCGGCGCCGAGCGCGCGGCCCGCTTTCGCTGGACGACAGCCAGAGAACGCCGGCTCGCACGTGCGTGGGAGGACCTGTCGTTCGGTGTACTCACAGGGCATCCCAGCGGAGTTGCGCGCGGCTTACCGTCGGATCCGTGGACGCGAACCAGCTGCGCGCCGAGGTGTGCGACTTCCTCGTCACCCGACGCGGCCGGATCACCCCGGCCGAGGCGGGCCTGCCCGTCTACGGCGGCCTGCGGCGGGTCTCCGGCCTGCGCCGCGAGGAGCTGGCGATGCTCGCCGGGCTGAGCGTGGAGTACTACTCCCGGCTGGAGCGCGGCAACCTCCGCGGCGTCTCCGAGGCCGTGCTCGAGTCACTGGCGCGGGCGCTGAAGCTGAGCGGCGCCGAGCGAGCCCACCTCTACGACCTGGTCCGCGCCGCCAACGCCTCCGCGGGTGCCCGGCGTGCGGCGGTGCCGCAGCAGGTCCGCCCCGGCGTGCAACGCATCCTCGACTCGATGACCGCCCCGGCGCTGGTCAGCAACGCCCGCATGGACTACCTGGCCGCGAACCGGCTCGGCTGCGCGCTCTACGCCCCGTTGTTCGACTCGCCGGTCGGCGTGAACGCCGCCCGGTTCCTGCTGCTCGACCCGCGCGGCCGCGAGTTCTACCCGGACTGGGACGCGGCCGTCGACGACGTCGTCGCGCTGATGCGGACCGAGGCCGGCCGCAGCCCGTTCGACAAGGTGCTCACCGATCTCATCGGCGAGCTGTCGACGCGCAGCGAGATTTTCCGCGCCCGGTGGGCGCGGCACGACGTCCGCCTGCACCTGACCGGCACCAAGCGGCTGCGCCACCCCGTCGTCGGCGATCTGGACATGCGGTTCGAGACGATGGAGCTGCCCGCCGACCTGGGCCTCGCGCTGCTGCTCTACACCGCCGAGCCGGGCTCGGAGTCCGAGCAGGCACTGACCTTCCTCGCCAGCTGGGCGGCCACGCAGGACCAGGCGGCCCACGCCCCGGACAGCGTGCGATGACGGCTCCCGGCAGACCGCCTCGGACGCCGTCCTCGACGCGTTCGGCGATCAGTGCCGGTGGATGGTCGAGGGGCGCGCGGACCTCCTCGACGGCCTCCTCGACGACTCGTTCACCGCACGGCACGTCACGGGATACGTCTCGCCGAAGGAGGAGTGGCTGGGCCAGGTCCGCTCCGGCGAGTTCGCCTCCCACTCGATCCGAGACGATGGGACGACGGTCGACGTCCACGGCGATTCCGCCACCGTGGTGTCACAGGCGGTCCACGACGTCTCGTTGTACGGCCACCGCGGTCGATACCGGCTGCGGAGCACGCTGCACCACGCACTGACCCCTGCCGGCTGGAAGGCCGTCCGCGGCTCGTCGACCAGGTACTGACCCTCGGGCCCGGCGAGCGCGGCGAGGCGCCTCGACAGCCCTGCGTCGCGGCTCCGATCCGCGTCGCTCAGCTCGCAGAGCCCGACGACACGTTCGCCACGTCACCGGTAGGTTCGGCCAATCGGTCCGCGGGAGGGGGCGCGGTGGACGTCCGGCAGCTGACCTACTTCCTCGCCGTCGTCGAGACCATGAACTTCGGCCGCGCCGCGGAGCAGCTGTACATCGCGCAGCCGTCGCTGTCCCAGGCGATCGGGACGCTCGAGCGCGAACTCGGTGTGCCGCTGTTCCACCGGGTCGGCCGCGGCGTGGTGCTCAGCGACGCCGGCGCCCAGCTGATCGAGCCGGCCCGCCAGGTGGTCCGCGACCTGGAGGCCGCTCAGGCCGCGGCCCGGTCCGCCCGGGGACTCACCCGCGGTCGGGTGGAGCTGATCGCGATGCCCAGCCCCGGCATGGAGCCGTTGTCGACCCTGATCCGGGACTTCACCGCCGCTCATCCCGCGATGACCGTCACGGCCGATGCGGCCTTCACCCCCGAGGACGTGGTCCAGGCGGTCAAGGCCGGCCGGGCCGAGCTCGGGCTGCTCGGCGCGGCGACACCGCCGCACACCGGCGGGCTGCGGGTCCTCCCGATCGAGGACCAACCGCTGGTCCTGATCTCCCCGCCCGAGGGCGACCCCCCGCCGGACCAGCGGGGGCGGGAACCGGGGGCCGAAGACGCCACCGTCGCGCGCGAGGCGCTCGCCGGTGCGCGGCTCATCGTGAGCAAGCAGGGCAGCCTCATGCGGCGCCTGGTGGACGACGTCCTCACCAGCGGCGTCGACGCGCAGGTCGTCGTCGAGGTCGAGCACCGCACGTCGATCCTGCCGATGGTGCTGGCCGGAGTCGGGCACGCGGTCCTGCCGTCGTCCTGGGCCACGCTGGCGATGCGGTCGGGCGCGCGCGTCCGGCGGCTGGAGCCCGCCGTCCTGCTGCGCATCGCCCTCGTGTCGCGGACCGGCAGCCTGACGCCGGCCGCCCAGGCCTTCGTCGCCTGCGTCGAGGACTACCTGGCGGGCACAGAGGCCGCGGCCGGGCCCGGGCACCGATAGGCCACGGCTATGCAGCCGATCGACGATCCGTCTTGGACGGCGCAGGGCGTGACGCCGTTCACTCGAGGACGACACCAGCCGTCGTCCCCACGGAGACCGTCATGACCGCCCAGCGCACCTTCCGCATCGCAGCCATCCCCGCCGACGGGGTCGGTGTCGAGGTCGTCGCCGCCGGCCGCGCCGTCCTCGACGCCCTCGCCGACGCCTCCGACGGCCGCTTCGCCTTCGACTGGCAGGAGTTCCCCTGGGGCGCCGACTACTACGCCCAGCACGGCCGGATGATGGACGAGGACGGGCTCGACCAGCTCGAGGCGTTCGACGCCATCTACTTCGGCGCCGTCGGGTGGCCGACCGTCCCGGACCACATCAGCCTCTGGGGGCTGCGCCTGAAGATCTGCCAGAGCTTCGACCAGTGGGCCAACGTGCGTCCCGTCGAGTTCCTCCCCGGCATCCAGAGCCCGCTGCGCAAGGCCGACAGCACCGACCTGAGCTGGGTGGTCGTCCGCGAGAACTCCGAGGGCGAGTACGCCGGCTTCGGCGGCCGCAACTTCGCCGGCCGGGACGACCGCGGTGAGGTGGCCGTCCAGTCCGCGGTCTTCACCGAGGTCGGCTGCGAGCGGATCATCCGGTTCGCCTTCGACCTGGCCCGCACCCGGCCCCGTAAGAAGGTCTCCAGCGTCACCAAGAGCAACGCCCAGCAGTACGGCATGGTGCTGTGGGACGACGTGTTCAAGCGGGTCGCCGCCGAGTACCCCGACGTCGAGACCGAGAGCGTGCTGGTCGACGCCATGGCCGCGAAGTTCGTCCTCCGCCCCGAGGACCTCTCCGTCGTCGTCGCGTCCAACCTCAACGCCGACATCCTCTCCGACCTCGGCAGCGCCCTGGCCGGCAGCCTGGGCCTCGCCGCGAGCGCCAACTTCAACCCGGAGCGGCGCTTCCCGTCCATGTTCGAGCCGGTCCACGGCTCGGCGCCCGACATCGCCGGGCAGGGGATCTGCAACCCGGTGGGGGCCATCGGCAGCGCGGCGCTGATGCTCGAGCACTTCGGCCTGCACGACGAGGCCAAGGCCGTCCAGCACGCGATCGAGGTGACCTCGGGTCAAGGCATCCGCACCCGCGACGTGGGTGGCACCGCCGGCACCGACGAGGTCACCGCGGCGATCATCGGGAACCTGCGCGCCTGACACCGCCCCTTCGGGGAAGCCCTCGACCCTGCTGAGGTCGGGGGCTTCTCCACGTGCTCGTGCTGGCGGCGTGCCGCCTCCACCGCCGGCGGGGCGGGTGCTCCGCCCGGGGCGCGGGAGCCGGCGTCAGGCGACCGCAGCCAGGACGGCGGGTCCGACCGTGCTGCGGGGATGGAAGGCGAGGAAGTTGAAGCCGTGGACGGTGTCGGTCTTGATCCGCGCCACGTCGTCCAGCTCGCCGATCTCGACCGGCCCGTTCGCGGTGCAGGCGTAGACCCGGAAGCCGAGGTCCTCGAGCACCGCCCGGGTCGAGGTGTGCTCGGGGTCGCTGCCGTGGTCCTCGTAGATCAGGACGACGTCGCGGTTGGCCAGGGTGTCCTCGCCGCCGGCGAGCGCGGCGAACTCGGCGCCCTCGACGTCGAGCTTGATCAGCAGCGGCCGCCCGTCCGGCCAGTAGCGGCGCGCCACGCGGTCGATCGTCGTGGTGGGGACGCGGGTCGTGTACTGCCCCTCGGTCGCGGCCCGCGTGCCGTGCAGCACGCGCGAGCCGGCGTGCCACTGCGGGTGGCTGGCCATGGTGAGGTCCACGTCGGGCTCGGACCACAGCGCCGCCTGCTCGCACACGAAACGGTCGGCGTTGAGCCGGGCGTTCTCCCGCAGCCGGTCGAAGATGGCCGGCACGGGCTCGACGGCGACCACGCGCCCGGGCTCGTCGCACGCGTCGCTGGCGACGACGCTCCAGTAGCCGAGGTTCGCGCCGCCGTCGAGGAACGCACAGCCGGCCCGCATGGCGGCGGTGAAGTACGGCTCGAGCTCGGGTTCGTAGTGGTACGTCGGATCGAGCAGCTTGACCGCGTACCCGTCGCCCAGCGGCACGAGGAAGCGGCCGTGGCCGGTGTCGACGACGACGTCGTTGTGCGGCTCGAACAGGCGGGCCAGCAGCCAGGTCACCCGGTGTGCGCCGCGCTGGCCGAGCGGGCGCGCGGTCAGGACCAGCACCCGGAGGATCCCGAGCTGCACCTGCGCCTGCACGCCACCACGGACGTCGTGCACGCGCCGCCACGGTCGGGGGACGCGCCGGATGCGGTCCAGCAGGATCCTGAGGCGCTCGGGGAAGGGGCGAGGCACGGTGCTTGGGCCTCCGGCATCGACGGTCGGACGACAAGGAATGCGGCCACCCTACGGTTGGAGCGCAGCTCCTGCGCCGGGACCCGGAGCAGCCCCTGCGGCGCACGCCGGCCCACCCTCCGCCGCATGGTCATGCATGACCATGCATAATCGTTCTCGTGTCCAAGGTGCTCACGTCCCTGCCCACCGGCGAACGCGTCGGCATCGCCTTCTCCGGCGGTCTCGACACCTCCGTAGCGGTCGCCTGGATGCGCGACAAGGGCGCCGTCCCGTGCACGTACACCGCCGACATCGGCCAGTACGACGAGCCGGACATCGACTCCGTCCCGGGCCGGGCCACCGCCTACGGCGCCGAGATCGCCCGGCTTGTCGACTGCCGCGCGGCGCTCGTGGAGGAGGGTCTCGCGGCGCTCACCTGCGGTGCCTTCCACATCCGTTCGGGCGGGCGCAACTACTTCAACACCACGCCGCTCGGCCGCGCGGTGACCGGCACGCTGCTGGTCCGCGCCATGCTCGAGGACGACGTGCAGATCTGGGGGGACGGCTCCACCTTCAAGGGCAACGACATCGAGCGGTTCTACCGCTACGGCCTGCTGGCCAACCCGTCGCTGCGGATCTACAAGCCGTGGCTGGACGCCGACTTCGTCACCGAGCTCGGCGGCCGCAAGGAGATGTCGGAGTGGCTGCTCGCGCACGGGCTGCCCTACCGCGACAGCACCGAGAAGGCCTACTCGACCGACGCCAACATCTGGGGTGCCACCCACGAGGCCAAGACGCTCGAGCACCTCGACACCGGCATCGAGACGGTCCAGCCGATCATGGGCGTCCGGTTCTGGGACCCCGCCGTCGAGATCGCGCCCGAGGAGGTCACGATCGGCTTCGCCCAGGGGCGGCCGGTGTCGATCAACGGCAAGGAGTTCCCCTCCGCCGTCGACCTGGTGCTCGAGGCCAACGCCATCGGCGGGCGGCACGGCATGGGAATGTCCGACCAGATCGAGAACCGCATCATCGAGGCGAAGAGCCGGGGCATCTACGAGGCCCCGGGCATGGCCCTGCTGCACGTGGCGTACGAGCGGCTGGTCAACGCCATCCACAACGAGGACACCCTCGCGACGTACCACGCCGAGGGACGGCGGCTGGGCCGGCTCATGTACGAGGGGCGGTGGCTGGACCCGCAGGCGCTCATGCTGAGGGAGTCGCTGCAGCGCTGGGTCGGCATGGCCGTCACCGGCGAGGTCACGCTCCGGCTGCGCCGTGGCGAGGACTACTCGCTCCTCGACACCGCGGGCCCCGCCTTCAGCTACCACCCGGACAAGCTCTCGATGGAGCGGACCGAGGACTCCGCCTTCGGCCCCGTGGACCGCATCGGCCAGCTGACCATGCGCAACCTCGACATCGCCGACTCGCGGGCGAAGCTCGAGCAGTACGCCGGGCTCGGCATGGTCGGCGGCGCGACCCCGGCCGCGATCGGTGCGGCACAAGCGGCCGCGACCGGCCTGATCGGCGCGATGCCGGCCGGTGGCGCCGAGGTCATCGCCTCGCGCGGCGCCGTCTCCACCGAGGACGAGATGCTCGACCGCGCCGCCATGGAGTCCGGCACCGACTGATCCCCTCTGCTCGAGCACTGCGGCGGCGCCGACCCGGGCCCGACGGCGTTGACGGGGACCGGTGACGAGAAGACGCTGGCCGCAGTCGGAGCGCCGGAGGCGCGGGACGAGGCGTCGGCATGCGAGTCGCAATCATCGGGGCCGGCCCGGCCGGGCTGTTCCTGGGCAGCGCGCTGGCCGCCCGCGGCCACGACGTCGTGGCGGTGGACCGCGACGCCCGGCCGCCGTCCGGGCCCTGGCGGCGGCCCGGCGTGATGCAGTTCCACCACGCGCACGGCTTCCGGCCGCAGGTCGGGATGGCGTTGGAGCGCGAGTGGCCGGCAGCGCTCGACGCGTGGCTCGCCCTGGGCGCCGAACCGATCACCTTCGACGTCCCCGGCCTGGGGCCGGTGCCCGCCGGGCACCGGTCGCGCCGCGACACTTTCGAACGTGCTCTACGGACGACGGCCGACGAGGTCCCCGGCCTGACGATCGGTCAGGGGCACGTGGACGGCCTCCTCGCGGAGGAGGGCCGGGTCCACGGCCTCGTGGTCGACGGCTCACCGGTGGACGCGGACCTCGTGGTCGACGCGTCGGGGCGGTCCGGGCGGAGCGTGGACGCGCTGCGGGTGCCTCCCTCGGTGGGCGGCCCGTGCGGGATGGCGTACGTCGACCGGCAGTACCGCCTGCGGAGCGGTGCCGAGCCCGGGCCGATGTCCAACCCGCTGGCCTGGCAGGGTGATTACGACGGGTACCAGGTCCTGGTGTTCCTGCACGAGCGCGGGCACTTCTCGGTGGTGCTCGTCCGGCCGACCGCCGATGCCGCGCTGAAGGACCTACGCCACCGAGCCGCCTTCGAGGCGGTCTGCCGGGCCATTCCCGCGCTGGCCGCGTGGACCGACCCCGAGCGGTCCTCGCCGGTGACCGACGTCCTCCCGGGCGGCCCGCTGCGCAACACCTACCGGGAACAGCGCGGGCTGGACGGCCGGCCCTGCATCCCCGGGCTGGTGAGCGTCGGGGACGCGGTCGCCACGACGACGCCGATCTTCGGCAGGGGAGTGGCCACGACGTTCCTCCAGGCTCTGCAGCTCCTGGCACTGCTCGACGGCGGGACCGAACCCGCATTCGTGGGCGAGCCGTTCGACGCGTGGTGCGCGGAGAACATGCGCCCGTGGGTCGTCGACCACGTGGAGATGGACGGCGACGCCGTCCGGCGGTGGGAGGGCGGCGACGTCGACCTGACCCGCCGGCTGCCGTCGGACCTCGTCCTGGCGGCAGCCGAACGCGATCCCGGCATCGGGCCGGCGACCGGCGGCTACATCTCCATGCTCCAGTTGCCGTCGTGCCTGGACCCCGTGGAGCCGCTCGCCCGCTCCGTCTACGCATCCGGCTGGCGACCGGCGTTCCCGCCCGGTCCCACCCGCGCCGACCTCCGGGACATCGTCGCCACGGCGCTGCGGGCGGGCGCCGCGGGTTGACCTCCGCACGGTCAGGGGGGTCTGTCGGTACCCCCTATGGACAGGCCCTGCCACACCGCCGCCGGCAGGCGTTCCCTGGGTCCCGGCGAGGTTTCCGCCTCACCTCCTACGACTCGGAGGAACGCACCGCATGAGTGAGAAGAAGGTCTGGTTCGTCACCGGCGCCGGTCGCGGCATGGGCGTGGACATCGCCCGGGCCGCCCTCGCCGCCGGTCACGCGGTCGTCGCCACCGGCCGCGACCCGGAGCGCGTCGGCGACGCGGTCGGTGCGCACGACGACCTGCTGACCGTCCCCCTGGACGTCACCGACCCCGCCGGTGCGCAGGCCGCCGTGGACGCCGCGGTCGAACGGTTCGGCCGGATCGACGTCCTGGTCAACAACGCCGGCAACTTCTACGCCGGGTTCTTCGAGGAGATCACCCCGGCGGACTTCCGCGCCCAGATCGAGACCAACCTGTTCGGTCCGCTGAACGTCACCCGCGCCGTGCTCCCGGTTCTGCGCGCCCAGCGGTCCGGTCACGTCGTGACGATCAGTTCCACGGCCGGTCTGATCGGTCAGGAGTTCTGCACCGCCTACGCCGCGTCCAAGTTCGCCCTCGAGGGGTGGATGGAGTCCCTGGCTCCTGAGGTCGCGCCGTTCGGCATCCGCACCACGGTGGTGGAGCCCGGGTTCTTCCGCACCGATCTGCTCACGGCGGAGTCGACCAACTACGCCGAGCCCTCGATCGACGACTACGCCGAGCGCACCCGGCAGACCGTGGCGGCGTGGAACGGGATGAACGGCCGGCAGGGTGGCGACCCGGCCAAGCTCGCCGCCGCCCTCGTCCGGGTGGCGACGCAGGACGAGCCGCCGCTGCGCTGGGTCGCGGGTGCCGACGCCGTCCAGGGCGTCGAGCAGAAGGCCCGGGACCTGCTCGCCCAGGTGGCCGCGCACCGGGAGTTGTCCTCCTCGCTGGCGCACGACGACGCCCCGGCGAACGCCTGAGCCGGCCCGCCGCGCGCTGCCCGCTCCGGGGACAGGGCCCTAGGACCGTGTCGGGTGGAGGGCCGTCGCCCTAGGTTCGGCGCCGCCTTCCGCGTGCGTGCTCGACCCGCGGGTGCGTGCGCCCCGAGCGAGGAGCAGCCATGACACAGGCACTGGCAACACTGGCCGACCGGGTCAGCGGCACGGTCGTCCGACCCGGCGGTGAGGGCTACGAGGAGGCCCGGCGGGTCTACAACGGGATGATCGACGTGCGCCCCGCCGCGATCGTCCGCTGCGCGGACGACGAGGACGTCGTGCAGGTGGTGCGGGCGGCGGCCGAGCGCCGGATGGATCTCGCCGTCCGCGGCGGCGGGCACAGCGTGCCGGGCTTCGGCACCGGCGAGGGCGCGATCGTCGCCGACCTCTCGCCCATGCAGTCGGTGCAGGTCGACGACGCGGCCCGCACCGCGAGGGCCGGCGGCGGGACCACCTGGGGCCGCTTCAACGACGTCACGGCGGCGCACGGGCTCGCCACCACCGGCGGGATCATCGCCTCCACCGGGATCGGCGGGCTGACCCTCGGCGGCGGCGTCGGCTACCTGAGCCGGGCGCACGGCCTCTCCTGCGACAACCTGGTGTCGGCGCGCGTGGTCACCGCCGACGGCTCCCTCGTGACCGCGAGCGCCGACGAGAACCCCGACCTGTTCTGGGCGCTGCGGGGCGGCGGCGGCAACTTCGGCGTCGTCACGGAGTTCACCTACCGCGTGCACCCGATCCAGGACGTCCTCGTCGGGCTGATGTTCTTCGAGCTGTCCGACGGCCCGGCGGTCTTCCGGTACTTCGACGACATGCTCGACGCGGCGCCGCGCGAGTACGGCGGCTACCCGGCGATGCACCTGGGGCCGCCGCTGCCGTTCATCCCCGAGGACCGGGTGGGGCAGCCCTTCGCGGTGATCGTGTCGAGCTGGACCGGCGACCTCGACGAGGGACAGCGGTTCCTCGACCGGTTCCGCCAGGTCGCCCAGCCGGCCGCGGAGATGGTCGCTCCGATGCCGTACCCGGCGCTGAACGCCCTCTTCGACCCGCTGCTGCCGCCGGGCCTGCAGCACTACTGGAAGAACGCCTTCGTCACCGAGCTCTCGAGCGAGGCGATCGCGGCGCACATGGAGCAGGGCGCCCGCCTGCCGGCCGACACGTGCGCCATGCACATGTACACGATGACCGGCGCGGTGCAGGACGTGCCCTCCGACGCGACGGCGTTCGGCCACCGCGACGCCCGGTACGTGGCCAACATTGCCGGCATGTGGGCCGAGCCGGCCGACAACGAGCACAACATCGCCTGGGTCCGCGACTACTACGCAGCGCTCGCGCCCCACTCCGAGCCGGGCGGCTACACCAACTTCGCCTCGGCCGACGACCAGTCCAAGGTGCCGGAGAACTACGGCGCCAACTACCGCCGGCTGACCGAGATCAAGCGGCGGTACGACCCCGACAACCTGTTCCACCTGAACCAGAACATCCGGCCGCTGCCCGTGCCCGAGCCACGGGGCGGCACGGCCTGACCGGTCGAGCTCAGGGGATCAGCGCCGGCCGCTGCGGCTGAAGGCCAGGGAGATCTGCTCGGCGGTCGCCAGCATTCGCGGCAGGAACTGCTCGCGGAGGTCGTCCAGGCCGACACGGGGGGCAGCGGCGGCGATGTTCAGGGCCGCCACCGCCCGGCCGTCCGCGCCGCGGATCGGCGCGGAGATCGACCGCAGCCCCATCTCCAGCTCCTGGTCGACCAGCGACCAGCCCTGCTCGCGGACGCGGCGGACCGCGGTGCGCAGCTCGTCCGGGTCCACCGTGGTGCGTTCGGTGTGCGCAGTGAACGGCCCGGTGGCCAGGTAGGCGTCCAGCTCGTCGTCGGGCAGGTCGGCGAGCAGCACCCGGCCCATGGAGGTCGCGTGCGCGGGCAGCCGCGAGCCGATGCCGAGGGAGATCGTCATGATCCGCCGCGTGGGCACGCGGGCGACGTAGACGATGTCGGGGAGGTCGAGGGTCGCCGCCGAGCAGGACTCGTGGGTCTGCTCGACCAGCTCCTCCATGAACGGCTGGGCGATGTCCCAGAGGTTCAGCGAGGACAGGTAGCCGAAGCCGAGCGACAGCACCCGGGGCGTGAGGGAGAACAGCCGCCCGTCCGCGCGCACGTAGCCCAGGTGCTGCAGGGTGAGCAGGATCCGCCGGGCGGTGGCCCGGGTGACGCCGGTCAGCCGCGCGACGTCGCTGAGGGTCAGCCGCGGGTGCTCCTTCGAGAAGACCTGCAGCACCGCCAGGCCCCGCTCCAGGGACTGCAGGGTGTCCGCGCGGCCCGGGGTCTCCTCCACGGAGGCAGCCTAGGCGGCTCCGTGCGCTCAGCGAACAACCCGACCGGGGGACGTCCGACCCGCCGTGCGGCGCCCGGGACCCCGACCCGCGATCATGACCGCATGATCGCGGACGGGGGCGGAGCGGTGCCGCTCCCCTCGCCGCCCGCATGACCGCCCGCAGCGACGTCGAGACGGCCCGCCGCGGGGGAGACCGGGCCTCGTGGGCGCCCAGCGGTCGGGCCGCCGTCCCGGCGATCGTGCTCCTGGTGATCGTGGCCAACCTGGTCGGCGTCGCGACGGTGATCCTGCTGCTCGTCGGCGTCGAGGACCGCGACGGCGATGCCGGGCGCGCGACCGTGCTGTGGGCGGTCGCCGCCTACCTGGTCGTCGCCTTCCCGGCCGGCACCGTGGCCGGCTTCCGCCGGCAGCGGCTGACCAACCGGTGGCTGATGGCCCGGCGCGCACCGACCACCGAGGAGGCCGGGTACGCGCTGCGCCTGCCGGTCGACACCGCGCTCATCGCCGGCCTCATCTGGCTCGTGGGCGCCGTGCTCGTCGCCGGGGTGTCCGCGGCGGCCTTCCCCGAGCCGCTGGTCGGCCTGCGGACCGGCGTCGCGACCCTGCTCGGGGGCATGGCGACCGCCGGCGTCACGTACCTGCTCGTCGCCCGCGCCGCCCGGACCGTGACCGCGCTCGCGCTGGCCGCCCACCCGCCGGCCGGCGCCCTCGCCCTCGGCGTGCGGCCCCGCCTGCTGCTCATGTGGGGGCTCACCAGCGGCGTCCCGATGCTGGGCGTGGTCCTGCTGTTCCTCGACCCGAGCAATCCCGACGGCCCGGGCAGGGGAGCGGTGGTGTTCCTCGTCGTCGTCGCGCTGCTCGTAGGTGCGCTGGCCACCCTCCTCACCGCCCGGGCGGTCGGTCAGCCGCTGCGCGACCTGCGCCGCGCCGTCCAGGCCATCGGGCGCGGGGACTACGACGTCCGCGTGGTCGTGGACGACGCCGGCGAGATCGGCCTGCTCCAGGAGGGCGTCAACACGATGGCCGCGGGGCTGGCCGAACGGGAGCGGCTGCGCGATCTGTTCGGCCGCCACGTCGGGACGACGGTCGCCGACCGGGCGCTGGCCACCGGGGTGTCCCTCGGCGGGGAGGAGCGCACGGTCGCCGCGCTGTTCGTGGACATCGCGGGCAGCACATCGCTGGTCCGCCGCACCGGACCCGGCGAGATGGTCGGGCTGCTCAACCGGTTCTTCGAGGTGGTCGTCGAGACGATCGAGGGCGACGGCGGCCTGGTGAACAAGTTCGAGGGCGACGCCGCGCTCTGCGTCTTCGGGGCGCCCACCGACCACCCGGACCCGGCCGCGGCGGCGCTGCGTGCCGCACGCCGCATCAGCGACGCCGTCCGCGCGGCCGGCGAGGTGGATGTCGGCGTCGGCGTCTCCTGCGGGCGGGTGTGGGCCGGACAGGTGGGGGCGGCCAGCCGGCTCGAGTACACCGTGATCGGCGACCCGGTGAACGAGGCCGCCCGCCTCACCGAGCTGGCCAAGGACCACCCCGGCCGCGTCGTGGCGAGCGAGGCGACGGTCCGCGCCGCCGCGCCCGAGGAGCGCGAGCACTGGGTGCGGGACGCCGACGTCGAACTGCGCGGCCGCGGCGAGCCGACCACCACCTGGGTGCGCCGCTAGCTACTCCTTGTCCGCCGTCATCGGCGCGGAGCCCACCGAGTCGAGCACCGCCTGCGCCTTCCTGTCGACCAGGCCGGTCACCAGCTGCTGGGCCGCGCCGAAGATCAGCGCCCACGCGAGGATCTGCCCCGACGAGTCGAGCGCGGACAGCCCCGGCACGAACTCCCCGTGGAGCAGGACGAGCCCGAGGAAGGCGGTGAGCGCCCCCACCGGCAGCTTGAGCAGCAGCAGGGCGATCGGGACGGCGAACGGGGTGGAGGTGCCGCGCAGCCGGCGCAGCGCCGCGGCGCTGGTGACGGCGGCCCCGGCCAGGCCGACGAGCATGACGACCGCGATGTCGGCGCCGCGGGCGGTGTCCCGGATCGCCTCCTCCACCTCGGCCGTCGAGGCGGGGTCCTCGTCGCTGCCGCCGGTCGGTGCGGACGACGTCGGGCAGACCACGGTGTTCATGCCCTGCGGCGCGAAGCACAGCGGGATCCACCGCGGCTGGGAGGCGCCGGCCACGACCAGGGCGCTCGCCAGGAGCAGCAGCCCGACCGCGGTGACGACGACGGCGGTGCGGAAGCTGCGCAGCCGGACCTGCTCCCGGCGGGCCGCCCAGCTCGCCGTGCGCGCCGCCTCGACCAGCGTCTCCCGGTCCTCGCCGTTGATCGGCGTGCAGTCGGTCGGCGGCACCGCCGGCGCCGTGTACTTCTCGACCAGGTCAGCCGCCTGCAGGCGCTGCGGGTGCTCCGGGGGCAGGTGGGCCGCCACGTGCGCGCGGATCGCCTCCAGCTGACCGTGCAGGTAGGCGTCCGGGCTCCGGCTGAGCAGCACCGCCTCGGCGGCGTCCAGGTTGCCGACCGCGCGCTCCATCCGGGCCCGCGCGTGCGGCGGCCACCGGGAGGTGTCCGCGGCCGCCGCTCGGGCGTCCTCCAGCCGCGCGCGCATCTCGTCGTCGCGCGCGGCGTCGATCGAGCGGAGCTCGGCGTCGGAGGAGGCCTGGTGGAGTGCGCTGATCCACGTCGCCAGGCCGGCGAGCTCGGCGGCGCGGACGACCACCTGCTCGCGCCAGATCCGCTGCGGCGCACCGACGGCCGTCCCCCGGAACGGGGGCTGCTGGGCGGCGTCCGCCTCGACGGCCACCGCCGTCAGTCCATCACCGGGAGCGGGTCGCGCGCGGGGCGGTGGGAGCTCCCCATCGGCTCCACCTCCCACCGGCCGTGGGCCGGGAAGTCGGGTGCGCAGAGGGCCCCGCTGGCGGAGGAGCGTTCTCGCGCGGCCCGGCACTGTCAAGGCGCGCGGGCGTCCGGTGATCGCTGTCCGTCACCGGTGAACCCCTTGTGGTCACTCCGGGGCTGGGGGACTCTGTGCGCCCACGGAGCAGCCCCGCGCACCCTTCACCGGGGGGCCACGGGCAGGGGAACGGGTCACCGACGCCGGACCGGGAGGCCGCCGATGTCCGTCGCGGTCGGTGCGAACAGCCTGCGGGTCCCGGAGCTACAGGTGTGGCATGGGGACGCCAGGACCTCGCTCGGACGGTGACCTGCTGCGGGCGGTCGCCGACCGGGACCGCGCCGCCCTGCGCGACCTCTACGACCGCCACGCGCCGTGGCTCCGGGCCCGCCTGTCCCGGCGCTGCAGCGACGCCGGCCTGGTCGAGGAGGTCCTGCAGGACACGTTCCTCGCCATCTGGCGCAAGCCGGAGGCGTACCGCGGATCGGGGGACGTGCCGGCCTGGCTGTGGGGCATCGGCATCCGGCGGCTGCTGGCCGCCGTCCGGCCGCGGCGCCCGCTGCCGCTGCGCCTGCTCGTCCAGCCACCCGAGCCCTCGGCCGAGGACGTCGTCCTGCTGGGCGTGGAGCACGGCGACCTGGCCGCGGCGGTCAACGGGCTGTCACCCGAGCTGCGCGCGGTCGTCCGTGCGGTCGCCCTCGACGGGCTGACCAGCCGCGAGGCCGCCCGGCTGCTCGGCGTCCCCGCCGGCACGGTCCGCACCCGGATGGCGCGCGCCCGCGCCCAGCTGCAGGAGGCCCTGACATGAGCTGGCACGTGGACCCCGGGAACCTCGGGGAGTACCTCGACGGCGGTCTCACGGAGGACTCGGCGTCGTCCGTGGAGGCGCACGTACTCCGCTGCGCGGACTGCCGCGAGCAACTGGCGGCGCGGGCCCGGCCGGCCACGCGCAGTGCGCACGAGCGGA
>DASQTE010000139.1:0-3511 GCA_035642035.1 Blastococcus sp. | reverse complement strand
CCCGCCGGGCCGACTTCACGATCGACACCGCCGCGGCGGTCGCGCAGGTCCGGGAGGTCGGGCCGGACGTCGTCTTCGTCACCAGCCCGAACAACCCGACCGGCACGTCGGTCGCGCTGGAGACGATCACCGCGATCCACGACGCCACGAGCGGCGTCGTCGTCGTCGACGAGGCCTACACGGAGTTCGCGCGGGCCGGCACGCCGTCCGCGCTCACCCTGCTGGCCGGCCGTCCCCGGCTGATCGTCAGCCGCACGATGAGCAAGGCGTTCGGGATGGCCGGGCTGCGGCTGGGCTACCTGGCCGCCGATCCGGCGGTCGTCGACGCGCTGCAGCTGGTGCGGCTGCCCTACCACCTGAGCTCGCTGACCCAGGCGGCCGCGCGGGCGGCGCTGGCGCACACCGACGCCCTGCTGGCGACGGTCGACGAGGTGAAGGCGCAGCGCGACCGGATCGTCGCGGCGCTGCCCGGCATGGGCCTGACGAGCGTGCCGAGCGACGCCAACTTCGTGCTCTTCGGGCACTTCGCCGACGCGCACGCGGCCTGGCAGGCCCTGTTGGAGCACGGCGTCCTCGTGCGGGACGTCGGCCTGCCCGGCTGGCTGCGGGTGACGGCGGGGACGACGGACGAGACGACGGCGTTCCTCACCGCGCTGGGTGAGATCGCGCCGGCCCACCGCACCACTCTGGGAGACTGACCGCATGAGTCGCACCGCACGCGTCGAGCGCGCCACCAGCGAGACCAAGCTGGTGGTCGAGCTCGACCTCGACGGCACCGGCACCAGCTCGATCAGTACGGGCGTGGGCTTCTACGACCACATGCTCACGGCGCTGTCCAAGCACAGCGGCATCGACCTCACCGTGCAGGCCGACGGCGACCTGCACATCGACGCCCACCACACCGTCGAGGACGTCGCCATCGCCCTGGGCCAGGCGTTCGCGCAGGCGCTCGGCGACAAGCGCGGCATCACCCGCTACGGCGACGCCACGATCCCCATGGACGAGGTGCTCGCCCAGGCGGCGGTCGACCTCTCCGGCCGGCCGTACTTCGTGCACGCCGAGCCCGAGAACATGACCCCGATGATCGGGCCGGACTACCCGACGAGCCTGACCAAGCACGTGCTCGAGTCGTTCGCGTTCAACGCGCGGATCAGCCTGCACGTGCGGGTGCTCTACGCCGGCCGGGACGCCCACCACACCGTCGAGGGGCAGTTCAAGGCGCTGGCGCGCGCCCTGCGGCAGGCGGTCGCGATCGACCCCCGCATCACCGACGTGCCCTCCACCAAGGGCGCGCTCTGACCGTGGGCACGGCTCGCCGGTGACCGTCGGACTCGTCCTGCTGCTCCTCGGCGGGTTCCTGCTCGGCGGCGCCTGGAGCGTGTGGCGCCCCGACGAGGACAACCCCGACCGCGGTGGTCCGCAGGTAGCGATGACGGTCGTGCTGCTGCTCGCCGCCGTGATCGCCAGCGCGGCGGGGATCCTGCGTCTCGTCTGAGGGCCGGAATGCCCGCGGGCCGTCGCGCGCTGCTCGGTACCGTGGCAGGCGTGAAGAAGGTGACGATCCTCGACTACGGGTCGGGCAACCTGCGCTCGGCCGAGCGGGCGCTGGCCCGCGTCGGGGCCGACGTGACTGTGACCGCGGACCCGCGGGCGGCCCTCGACGCCGACGGTCTCGTCGTCCCGGGCGTCGGTGCGTTCGCCGCCTGCATGGCGGGGCTGCGTGCCGTCGACGGCCCGCGCATCATCGGCCGCCGACTGGCCGGCGGCCGGCCGGTGCTCGGCATCTGCGTGGGCATGCAGATCCTCTTCGACCGCGGCGTGGAGCACGGCCACGACGCCGACGGCTGCGGCGAGTGGCCCGGCGTGGTGGAGCAGCTGAAGGCACCGGTGCTCCCGCACATGGGCTGGAACACCGTCGAGACGCCTCAGGACACCGTGCTGTTCGACGGCCTGGCCGACGAGCGCTTCTACTTCGTGCACTCCTACGGGGTCCGCGACTTCCCGCTGGCCGCCGACGGCCCGCCCAGCCCGCTCGCCCGGCCGAAGGTCACCTGGGCCGAGCACGGCGACCGGTTCGTCGCCGGGGTGGAGAACGGCCCCCTCTCGGCCACCCAGTTCCACCCCGAGAAGAGCGGCGACGCAGGCGCCCAGCTGCTCACGAACTGGCTCCAGACACTCGACTGACCTGCGCCGGGGTGCGCGCCCGCCCACCTAGGGTGACGCGGTGCGCGTCGAACGGTCACGACCCGCCGCGCGGCCGGGGCGTGTCGCCGGGCTGGTCGTCGTCGCCCTCCTCCTCGGCCTCGCCGGCTGGAGCACGGCGACGCTGCAGCCGCCCGACCCCGCGGCGGCCGACGCCCCGGCGACGGAGTTCAGCGCCGGGCGTGCCTTCCCCAACGTCGAGGAGGTCGCAGCCGGCGTCCACGTCCCCGGGAGCGACGCGAGCGACGGGGTGGTCGAGCACCTCGTCGACACCCTGGGCGGCCTCGGCCTCGACACCCGGGTCCAGAACGCCGTGGGTGCGGTCCGCACCGCCGCCGGGGAGACCCGGATGGCGCGGGTGCGCAACGTCGTCGCCGTGCTGCCCGGCACGGACTCCACCGGGCGGCTGTTCCTCACCGCGCACCACGACTCCGTCGAGACCGGCCCCGGGGCCGCCGACGACGCGGCCGGCGTGGCCGCCGTGCTCGAGACCGTGCGGGCGCTCACCGCCGGCCCGCCGCTGCGCAACGACGTCGTCGTCGTCCTCACCGACGCCGAGGAGGCCTGCTCCTGCGGCGCGGAGGCGTTCGCGACCGCCCACCCCCTCGCGTCCGCCGGCGGGGTGGTCCTCAACCTGGAGGCCCGGGGGACGAGCGGTCCGCCGATCATGTTCGAGACCTCGCCGGGCAACGCCGCCCTCGCGGAGGCGTACGCCGCCGCCGTGCCGCACCCGGTGGCGAGCAGCTTCGCCGTCGAGGTCTACCGCGCGATGCCGAACTTCACCGACTTCAGCGTGCTGATGGCCGACGGCGGCTTCACCGGCATGAACACCGCGTTCATCGACGGCGCCGCCGCCTACCACTCGCCGCAGGACGTGCCGGAGCGCCTCGACGGGGGGACGCTGCAGGCGCTCGGCGACAACGCGCTCGCGACGGCCCGCGCGCTAGGGGACGCTGACCTTGGCGGCCTCACCACGCCCGCCGACGGCGACGCGACGTACTTCCCGGTGCTGGGCGAGCTGGTCCGGTACACGGGGTCGCTGGTGTGGCCCCTGGCGGCCGGTGCCCTCGCGGCCGTCGGCCTGCTGGTCCTCGTCCTGCACCGGCGCGGCACGAACCCGCTGGGCAAGACGGTCGGCGCCACGCTGCTCACCGCGCTGCCGCTGGTGCTCGCCCCGCTGGCGGCGCAGGGGCTGTGGGCGCTGCTGGTGCTGGTCCGGCCCGGCTACGGCCAGCTGGCCGACCCGTGGCGGCCCGGCTGGTTCCGCCTGGCGGCCGTCGCGCTGGTGGCCGGCGTCGTGCTCTGCTGG
>DASQTE010000138.1:0-26163 GCA_035642035.1 Blastococcus sp. | reverse complement strand
GCCGCCCTCGCCCGGGTTCCCGCCGTTCCCGTTCCCGTTCCCGTTCCCGGGGTTCGCGGGATCCTCCGTGGTCGGGTCCTGGCCCGCGCCGTCGTCCGCCGGGGCCTCCGGCTCCGTCTCCGTGGGTGCGGGCGCCGGTGTCGGGGCCGGGGCGGGCCGGCCGGCGTTCAGCAGCCCCGGGTCGGCGGCCGGGAACGGGCTGGTCGGCTTGTCGGCCAGGAACGGGGCCATCGCGTCGCGCCAGATGGTCGCCGGCATGTTGCCGCCGAAGCCCCCGACGTCCTGCTTCTCCTTCGGGTTGAACACCATCACGCTCGCCGCGAACTCGGGCATGAAGCCGACGAAGGCCACCGAGTCGCGGCCCTGGGAGGTGCCGGTCTTGCCGGCGATCTCGTGGCCCGGGATCGCCGCCCGGGTGCCGGTGCCGGCCGGGGTCGCGACGTCGCCGACCAGGATCTGGCTGAGCGTGTTCGCGATCGCCGGCGAGATCGCCTCCGGGGTGCACGCGTTCCCGGTGACGACGGGCTGCCCGTCGTCGTTGAGCAGCGGCGCACCCGCCCGGTCGAGCACCGCGACCACGGGGATGGGGTCGCACTTGGTGCCCTGGGCGCCGAGGGTGGCGTAGGCGTTGGCCAGGTCCAGCGGGCTGGTGGCCTCGGCGCCGAGCGTGAACGAGCCGAAGTTGCCCTCGACGATCTCGTCCGCCGAGTTCTGGGTGGGCTGGTCGTAGGTCAGCCCCATCCGCTCGGACATCCGGACCGGGCCCTCCACGCTGCCCAGCCGGTCCTCCAGCGCCAGGAAGTAGGTGTTCGACGAGCGGATCAGCGCGCCGACCATGTCGAGGGTGTCGGGGTAGTTGCCGGCGTTCCTGACGCAGTACATGCCGCGGGCGGTGGTGGTGTTGCGGTCGCCCTCGCCGCAGGCGGGCCCGCGGAAGACCCGCGACGTGTAGGTGTTGCCCGGCGTGCTGATGGTGGTGCCGGCGCCGATGCCGGCCTCCAGCGCAGCGGCGGCGGTGAAGACCTTGTAGGTGGACCCGGCGCCCTTGCTGGCCACGTCGTTGAGGACGACGGACTCGCAGTCGGGGTCGCTGCAGCCGTAGCGGCGGTTGGTGCTCATGGCGAGCACGTGACCCGTGCCGGGCTCGATGGCGGTGAACATGCCCGCGAGCTCGTCGCCCATGGCCAGCGTGTTGAGCACCGCCTGGTCGCCGTGGGCCTGGAGCTCGGGGCGCAGCGTCGTCTGGATGGTGAGGCCGCTGCGCTTGATGTCGATCTCGCTCAGGCCCAGCTCGCGGGTCAGGTGGTTGACCGCGTAGGCGCAGAAGAAGCCGCCGACGGTGGCGTCGATGCAGCCGTTCGGCGGGTCGGCGCCCTCCGCCACGGCGACCGGCTGGGCCGAGATCTCGGTCAGCTCCGGCTCGGTGATGTGCCCGAGGTCGAACATCCGCTGCAGCACCTGGTTGCGCCGGGCGACGGCGTTCTCCGGGTTGGAGATCGGGTCGTCGTTCGTGGGGCTCTGCACCAGCCCGGCGAGCATCGCGGCCTGGGGGAGGGTCAGGTCGATCGCGTTCACGCTGAAGTATTTCTGGGCGGCGGCCTGGATGCCGTAGGCGCCGTGGCCGAAGTACACGATGTTCAGGTAGCGGGTGAGGATCTCGTCCTTGGAGTAGGTCTCCTCCAGGGCCATCGCCAGCCGGGCCTCGCGCAGCTTGCGGCCCACGTTCTGCTCGGTGGCGGCCTGCTGGTCCTCCGGGGTCGTCGCCGTCTGCAGCAGGGTCTGCTTGACCAGCTGCTGGGTCAGCGTCGAGCCGCCCTCCTGCACCGAGCCCGCCGCGACGTTGGTGACCAGCGCGCGCATCGTGCCCTGCACGTCGAGGCCGTTGTGGTCGTAGAAGCGGGAGTCCTCGATGTCGACCAGCGCCTGCTTCATGATCGGCGAGATCTGGTCGGGGGTCACCGGCGTGCGGTTGTTCTCGTACAGGTACGTGATCAGCGAGCCGTCGGCCGCCAGCACCGCGGTGTTGCCCGCCGGGGTCTCGTCGGTCAGCTCCACCGGCAGCGCGTCGAGCAGGGACGCGGAGTTGCGCGCCACCAGCCCGCCGCCGCCCACCCAGGGGAACAGGAAACCGGCCAGGAGCGCGCCGGCGACGACGATCGTCGCGGCGAGCTTGGCGAGGGTACGGGTCCGAAGGGCAGCGTTCTCCGACATCGGCGTCGAATGTACGTGGCCGTGGGGACAGGAGCCCCGTGTCAGCCGCGGCGCGCGGGGAGGACCCTGGTGCGTGGCGTGCCGGTCGGCGTGTCGGCGTCCGGGCCGGTCAGCGCCTCGCCCATGACGCGGAGCCCGTCGAGGTCGTGCACGTCGCCCGCGGCGGCCGGCACGGTGCGGACGGCGACCTCCGGGTGGGCGCTGGTGAACCGGTCGGCCAGGTGCTGCTCGCGGGCGGCCGTCAGCATCCGCTCGGCGTGCACGCGCAGGGCCGCGGCGGCCAGCTCGGCGCCCGGACCGGCGGCCTCGGTGACCTCCTCGGCCGCGCCCTCGGCCCGCGTGGCCGACAGCGCCGTGCTCGCCGGTGGGTGGGTCCGGTTGACGACCAGCCCGGCCAGGGGCATGCCCTCGGCCGACAGCCGGTCGACGAAGTAGGAGGCCTCGCGCAGGGCGTCGGGCTCCGGCGTGGCGACGACGACGAACCAGGTGCCCGGCCGGCGGAGCAGCTCGTAGGTGGCCGTGGCCCGCTCGCGGAAGCCGCCGAACATCGTGTCGAGGGCGGCGACGAACGCGGAGATGTCGCGCAGCAGCTGCCCGCCGAGGATCTTGCTGATGATCCGGGTGAAGAACATGAAGCCGGCGCTGGCGATCTTGAACCCGGACCGGGTGGGCGCGGTCAGCAGCCGGATCATCGTGCCGTCCAGGAACCGGCTCATGCGGTTCGGGGCGTCGAGGAAGTCCAGCGCCGACCGGGACGGCGGGGTGTCGACGATGATCAGGTCCCACGTGTCGCTGGCCCGGAGCTGGCCGAGCTTCTCCATCGCCATGTACTCCTGCGTCCCGGAGAACGAGGACGACAGCGACTGGTAGAAGGGGTTCTCCAGGATGGCCTGGGCGCGGTCCGGCGTGGAGTGAGCGGTGACGACGTCGTCGAACGTCCGCTTCATGTCCAGCATCATCGCGTGCAGTTCGCCGTCAGCCCCTGGTACCTCCACCCGCCGGGGCTCGTTGTCCAGCTCGACCAGACCGAGCGACTGGGCCAGCCGCCGCGCCGGGTCGATGGTCAGGACCACGACCGTCCGGCCGGCCTCCGCGGCGGCCAGCGCGAGCGCCGCCGACGTCGTCGTCTTGCCCACCCCGCCGGCGCCGCAGCACACGACGATCCGGGTCCCGGGGTCGGTGATCAGCGCGTTCAGATCCATCGCGGGCGCCACCGGCGCGGGCCGGGCCGGTCGCGGGGCACGTGCCGGGCGTTCCTCCGCCGCGGCGGTCACGCGGCGACCTCCGTGCGGAGGTGGTCCTCGAGCCGGGCGGCCAGCTCGAACAGCGAGCCGAGGTCCATGGGGCCGGTGAGCAGCGGCAGCTCGACCGTCGGCCGGGCCAGCGCCTCGACGTCGTCGCGCAGCGCGTCCTGGGCGGCCCAGCGCCGGGCGTGCTCGGTCACCTCGGCGGCCAGCGCGTCGGCGAGCCCGTCGCCGGCGGGCAGGTGGGCCGCGGCGAGCGCCGGGGCCAGCTCCTCGCCGGCCAGTCCGCCCCGGGCCGCGCGGGTCAGGGCGTCGACCGGCAGCACCGGCTCGGTGGCCATGTTCACCACGACCGAACCCACCGGCAGGTCGGCCTTGGTCAGCTCTGCGATCGCGTCGGCGGTCTCCTGCACCGGCATGTCCTCCAGCAGCGTGACCACGTGCACCGCGGTCTGCGGCGAGCGCAGCACGGCCATGACGCCGTCGCTCTGCGTCTTGATGGGGCCGGAGCGGGCCAGCTGCGCCATCTCGGCGGTGACGCCGAGGAAGCGGGTGATCCGGCCGGTCGGCGGGGCGTCGACGACGACGGCGTCGTAGACCGGCCGCCCGTCGTGCCGACGGGTGACCGCCTCCTTGATCTTGCCCGTGAGGAGGACGTCGCGGAGCCCCGGCGCGATGGCCGTGGCGAAGTCGATGGCGCCCATCTTGCGGAGCGCCCGGCCGGCCCGCCGCAGGTTGTAGAACATGTCGAGGTAGTCGAGCAGGGCCTCCTCGACGTCGATGGCGAGCGCCTTCACCTCGCCGCCCCCGCGGGTCACCGCGACGCGGCGCTCCTCGTACGGCAGCGGCGGGGTGTCGAAGAGCTGCGCGATGCCCTGCCGGCCCTCCGTCTCGACGAGCAGGACCGACCTGCCGTCCGCGGCCAGGGCGAGGGCCAGCGCGGCGGCGACGGTGGTCTTGCCGGTCCCGCCTTTGCCGGTGACGACGTGCAGGCGCACGGATGACGGGTCGGGGCTCACCCGCCCAAGACTAGGAGCACCGTGGGCGCTAGCGTCGGCCCATGAGCGAAACCGCCCGCCGCAAGTGGGAGTACGCCACCATCCCGCTGCTCATCCACAACACCAAGGCGATCCTCGACTCCTGGGGTGTCGACGGGTGGGAGCTGGTGACCGTCCTGCCGGGTCCCGGCGGCTCCGACCAGCTCGTCGCGTACCTGAAGCGGCCGGTGTGACCGCCCCCGCGCAGGGCTGGCACGCACGCCTGGCCGAGCTGGGCATCCGGCTGCCCGCCGTCGCCGCCCCGGTGGCCGCCTACGTGCCCGCCGTCCGGACCGGGTCGCTGGTCTTCACCTCCGGGCAGCTGCCCTTCGTCGACGGCGGGCTGCGCCGCACCGGCAAGGTCGGCGGCTCGGTGGACGTCGAGGACGCCGCCGCCGACGCCAAGGTCTGCGCCCTCAACGCGCTCGCCGCCGTCGACGACCTCGTCGGGCTGGACTCGGTCGCCCGCATCGTGCGGGTCGTCGGCTACGTCGCCAGCGCCGAGGGCTTCACCGGTCAGCCGCGCGTGGTCAACGGCGCGAGCGAATTGCTGGGCAAGGTCTTCGGCGAGGCGGGCCAGCACGCCCGCAGCGCCATCGGGGTGGCCGAGCTCCCGCTGGGTGCCCCCGTCGAGGTCGAGCTCACCGTCGAACTGAGGTGACCGCGGAGCCGAAGCAGGCCGCCACCGTGCTGCTCCTGCGCGACGGGGCGCCCGGGCTCGAGGTGTACCTGCTGCGCCGCACGAAGGGGATGCCGTTCGCCGGCGGGATGACCGCCTATCCCGGCGGTGGGGTGGACCCGCGTGACGGCGACGTCGAGGTCGGCTGGTTCGGGCCGACGCCGGCCGAGTGGGCCACCGCCTTCGGGTGCGACGAGCGCATCGCCCGCGAGCTGGTCTGCGCTGCCGTCCGCGAGACGTTCGAGGAGGCCGGCGTCCTGCTGGCCGGGGACCCGGACGGCGGCGCCGTCGTCCCGGACGTCTCCGGGGACGACTGGGAGGAGCAGCGGCAGGCCCTGCTGACCCGCGACCTCTCGCTCACCGAGCTGCTCGCCGGCCGCGGCCTGGCGCTCCGCTCGGACCTGCTGCGGCCGTTCGCGCACTGGATCACCCCGCCGGTGGAGCCCCGGCGCTACGACACCAAGTTCTTCGTCGCCGCGCTGCCGGTGGGCCAGGAGGCCCGCGACGTCTCCGGGGAGGCCGACGAGGCCTCGTGGCTGACGCCCTCCGCCGCACTGGCCGAGGCCGCCGCCGGCGCCCGGCCCATGCTGCCGCCGACGACGCACACCCTCGGCCAGCTCCAGCCGTTCCTCGACGTCGACGCGGCGCTCGCCGGGTCGCCGCCGGAGCCGCTGCACCCGATCAGCCCGACGTTCGAGGAGACCCCCGACGGCCGCTGGGCCGTGCTCCCCGACGGCACCCGCATTCGCTTGGTGGTGCCGCTCCCATCGTGACGCTCCGCGTCACCCCGCTATGACACCGCGACCCTCCGGGCCGCACCGCGGCCAGGAGCCGTCCCGGCCCGCGCTGAGCCGTTGCGTCGTGCCTGCGCGGACCCTCCGGGCCCACTCGGCGCGACCGGGAGGTGAACGTCGGAGAGGCCCAGAACCGTTGCGGTTCCAGGCCTCTTCGTCCGTTCTGCGACTACCTCGCGCGGCGGCGGAGGCGCTCCTCGTCGAGGACGACGACCGACTTGCCCTGCAGCTGGATCCAGCCGCGGTGCACGAAGTCGGCGAGCGCCTTGTTCACCGTCTCGCGGGAAGCGCCGACCAGCTGGGCCAGCTCCTCCTGCGTCAGGTCGTGCTTGACGCGCAGGCCGTCGCTCTCGCGGCTGCCGAAGCGGTCGGCCATCTGCAGCAGCGCCTTGGCCACGCGGCCGGGGACGTCGGTGAAGATCAGGTCGGCGACCGAGTCGTTGGTGCGGCGCAGGCGGCGGGCCAGGACGCGGAGCAGCTGCTCGCCGATCTCCGGGTGCGCCTCGATCCACAGCCGCAGGGTCGACTGCGGCATCCGGGCCAGCTTCACGTCGGTGACCGCGGTCGCCGTGGCGGTGCGGGGGCCGGGGTCGAAGACCGACAGCTCGCCGAACTGGTCCGACGGGCCCATGACGGCGAGCACGTTCTCGCGGCCGTCGGGGGAGCGCCGGGACAGCTTGATCTTGCCCGTCTGGACGATGTACAGGCTGTCGCCCGGCTCGCCCTCGTTGAAGACGACACGGCCCCGGGGCAGCGTGAGCATCTCCAAGCGACTGACGACCGGCTCCACCGCCTCGTCCGAGAGCCCCTGGAAGAGCCCGGACTGGGCCAGCACCTCGTCCACTGCACGTCCTCTCACTGCCGTTCATGCGGACGCAGAGGCGTCCGTGTCCGGAGGGAGTCTAGGCGGCTGTGCATTCCGTCACCCGTCCGGTGCACAGACGGGTCCCTCGTCCGAGCGAGTGACCTGCGCCCCGATGACCCCGAGTGCTCGGTTCAGACGATGGGTGGGTTCGCCGTGCCGACGTCCTTGTGCCGGCGGCGGCGCCAGCGGAACAGGGCCCGGCGGATGCCCGAGGAGGCGAGGGTGTCGACCTCGCCGGGCGTGGCCGTGCTGAGGAACTCGGTGACCTCGCGCTGGGACGCGGGGCGCC
This sequence comes from Blastococcus sp., assembly GCA_035642035.1. Taxonomy (GTDB): domain Bacteria; phylum Actinomycetota; class Actinomycetes; order Mycobacteriales; family Geodermatophilaceae; genus Blastococcus_B. Next base: position 19,044 of record DASQTE010000138.1, on the reverse strand, counting down.
GCAGCGGCTCCTCGACGCGCTCCATCACCAGCAGGAACGCGATGAGCAGCGGGGGGAACAGGATGACGCTGAGAGCGACCATGCCTGCCTCCTCTGCCTCGTGCGCGCCGTCGTGGGCCGGTTCCGACCCTGAGCTGTCCTCTACCCATGGTGGCACGGCCGGAACACGTCAGTGGCGCCGCCTACGCTCGACCGCGTGTCACTACCCGCGTCGGAGCCGGCCACGGAGCCGGTGTACGCCCGTCCCGCCCCCGTCCGTCGCCCCACGCTCGCCGCGCGGACCGGAGCGTCCCCGTACGACCCGGAGGAGTCGTCGCTGTCCCGGACGCGGCGCGCGCGGCGGATGGCCCGGGAACTGGCACTGATCCATCCGGACGCGCACTGCGAGCTGGACTTCACCGACGCGTTCGAGCTGCTGGTCGCCACCGTGCTGTCGGCGCAGACGACGGACAAGATGGTCAACAAGGTGACGCCGGCGCTGTTCGCCCGGTACCCCGACGCGGTCGCCCTCGCCGGCGCCGACCGCGACGAGCTCGAGACGATCCTCAAACCGACCGGGTTCTTCCGGGCCAAGGCCAACTCGGTGCTGGGGCTCAGCCAGGCGCTGGTCGAGCGGTTCGACGGCGAGGTGCCCGCGCGCATGGCCGACCTCGTGACGCTGCCCGGGGTGGGCCGCAAGACCGCCAACGTCGTCCTCGGCAACGCCTTCGGGGTCCCCGGCCTGACGGTCGACACGCACTTCGGCCGCCTGGTCCGCCGGTTCGGCTGGACGGCGGAGGACGACCCGGTGAAGGTCGAGGCCGAGATCGCCGAGCTGATCCCGAAGAAGGAGTGGACCGACTTCAGTCACCGCGTGATCTTCCACGGACGGCGGGTCTGCCACGCCAAGAAGGCCGCCTGCGGCGCCTGCGGGCTGGCGAGGTGGTGCCCCTCGTTCGGCATCGGGCCGGTGGACCCCGAGGTCGCGGTGAAGCTGGTCAAGACGCCGGCCGCCTCGGACACCGAGTGAGCCTCCCGACTGCCGTCGTGGGCGCCCTGGTGGCGGCCACGGTCCTGGCCGGCTGCACGTCGGGGGACGGCGACGATCCCGGTCCCGCCCCGTCGACGGACGCCGCGGCCGCCGAGACCTCGCTGCAGCCCTGCCCCGAGCAGCCGGACCAGCCGGCGGCGGGCGCGCAGACCCTGCCGCCGCTGTCCTTCGACTGCCTCGGCGGCGGCGAGCTGGACCTGGCCCGCGCTCCCGGCGTCCCGATGCTGGTGAACCTCTGGGGGAGCTGGTGCGCGCCCTGCCGGGCGGAGCTGCCGCTGCTGCAGGAGTTCGCCGACGCCGCGGGCGACCGGGTGCGGGTCGTGGGCGTGATCAGCAAGGACGGCGTCCCGCAGGCGGGCTCGTTCGCCGACGACGCCGGGGTCACGTTTCCCGGCGCGTTCGACGGGGACGGGGAGCTCATGACCGCACTCGGCCTCAACGCGCTGCCGTTCACCTACTTCGTCGACGCCGGCGGCGCGCTGGTGCACACCGAGGTGGGCGACGTGGCCTCGGTCGAGGAGCTGCGCGGCCTGGTCGCCGAGCACCTCGGGGTGCAGTTGTGAGCGAGGCCGTGGAGCTCGACGGGCTCCCCGAGTACCTGCACAAGCTGCTGGACTCGGCCGGCGACCTCCCCCTGCGGCACCGCATGCCGAAGGCGACCACCACCGCCCGGCGCTCCGCCGTGCTGATCCTCTTCGGCGAGGGCCCGGCCGGCCCCGACGTGCTGCTGATCGAGAAGTCCGCGCACCTGCGCAGCCACGCCGGGCAGCCCGCGTTCCCGGGCGGGCAGGCCGACCCGGGCGACGACTACCCGATCGGGACCGCGCTGCGGGAGGCGGAGGAGGAGGCCGGCGTCGACCCCGACGGCGTCCGGGTGCTCGCCACGCTGCAGGAGCTGTTCCTCGGGCCGTCGGACAACCTCGTCGTCCCGGTCGTCGCGTGGTGGGACGACCCGCGCGACGTGAGCACCGGCGACCCGGCCGAGGTGGCCCGGGTGGCCCGCGTGCCGCTGGCCGAGCTCACCGATCCCGCCAACCGGTTCCGGGTGAGCCACCCGTCGGGCTACATCGGGCCGGCGTTCGCCGTGGCCGACATGCTGGTCTGGGGCTTCACGGCGGGCCTGCTCGACGCGATCCTCGACGCCGCCGGCCTGGCCCGGCCGTGGGACACCCGGGACGTGCGCCCGCTGCCGACGTCCGCTGTCCGGCCCTACCGCCTGCCGGGCTCCGCGGGCTCGGTCGACGCCGGGGGCGAGGAGGACGCCGCCGCGCCGACGGTGGCCGATCCCGCACCCGACGGCCCTCCGACGCGTACGGTTCCGCCCCGATGACTGCGGGAGGTCGGACGACGACGCTTCGTAGTGGCGGGACACTGCTCGGCCTCGTCGTGCTGTCCGGGGTGCTGACCGGATGCAGTGGGGACGACGCCGGCGCCGCAGCGTCCCCGAGCACCGCCGCGGGCGTGGGTGAGGTGACGACGGGCCCGGACGGCGTCCAGGAGATCACCGTGCAGACCCAGGACGACTACGTGTTCCTGCCCGACAGCTTCACCGTGGACCCGGGCAAGGTCCGCCTCACCGTGGTCAACGTGGCCAAGGAGATGACGCACAACCTCGAGTTCACCGACGACGAAGCGCCTGCGCCGATAGCCGCCGGCGTCTCGCTGCTCGCACCCGGGCAGGAGATGACCATCGACTTCGAGGTCGCCGAGCCCGGCGACTACCCCTTCGCGTGCACCTTCCACCTGCAGCTCGGGCAGGTCGGCACGATGACGGTGCGCGGGTAGCCGGTGTCCCTCGTCGACGTGGTCCTCATCGTCCTGGCGCTGGTCTTCGCGCTGTCGGGGTTCCGTCAGGGCCTGCTGGTGTCCGCGACGTCGATCCTCGGGTTCCTGGGCGGCGCCGTGCTCGGGGCACAGCTGTCCGGGCCGGTCGCCGAGCGGATCGACGGCTCCAGCGTCACCCGCGTGTTCGCCGCGCTCGTCGTCGTCCTGGCCGCGGCCCTGCTCGGGCAGATCCTGGCCGGCGCCATCGGCCGGGCCATCCGCGGCCGGGTCACGTGGGAGCCGGCCAAGATGATCGACTCCGTCGCCGGCGCCGTCCTCTCGGCGACGGCGGTGCTGCTCGTGGCCTGGATGGTCGCCTCACCGCTGGCCAGCTCGCCGTTCCCCCAGGTCTCCAGCCAGGTGCGGCAGTCGGCGCTGGTCCAGGCCGTCGACCGGGCGGTGCCCGACGGGGTCCGCACGGTCTACGACACCCTCCGGGACGCCATCGACCGCCGCGGCCTGCCCGACGTCCTCGACCCGCTGACGCCCACCCAGGTGCGCGACGTGGAGGCGCCCGACCAGGCGCTGATGAACAGCCCGGTCGTGGCCTCGGTGCAGGGGTCGGTCGTCAAGATCAGCGGGATCGCGCCGTCCTGCTCGCGGCAGATCGACGGCTCCGGCTTCGTCTACGCGCCGGAGCGGGTCATGACCAACGCGCACGTGCTCGCCGGCGTCACCGATCCGGTCGTGCAGGCCGAGGGCGAGGAGTTCGACGCCGTACCGGTGTACGTCGACGAGGACATCGACGTCGCGGTGCTGGCCGTCCCCGGGCTGGACACGGTGCCGCTGTCGTTCACGGCCGCACCCGCCGATGCCGGCGACGACGCGATCATCATGGGCTACCCGGGCGGTGGGCCGTTCTTCGTGGGCCCGGCCCGCGTCCGTGACCGCGGGGAGATCAGCGGACCGGACTTCCGGAACTCCCAGACCGTCGTCCGGGACGTGTACGCGCTGTTCGGGACCGTCCGGGCGGGCAACTCCGGCGGCCCGCTGTTCGCTCCCGACGGGAGCGTCCTGGGCGTCGTGTTCGCGTCCGCGATCGACGACCCCGAGACCGGCTACGCGCTGACCGGGCCGCAGGTGGCCGAGGCCGCCGGCGTCGGCAGCAAGGCATCCGCCGAGGTCGGCACCGGTCCCTGCGAATAGAAGGACCCCTTCGCCCCCCACCCCTCGCAAGCTCGGGGCGGGTCCCTGCGAAGGGGCCGTTCCATGGCGTCACCACGGGCCGCTCCGCTGCGCTACGCGGCCCAGTCGGCGATGGCTCGGCTGATCTCCTCGGGGGACTCCTCCTGGGGGAAGTGGCCGATGGCCGGCAGCTCGCGGAATTCGTAGGCGCCGGCGACGTACCGCCCGGAGCCCCGCGCGGTGTCGACCAGCACGCAGGTGTCGATGGTGCCGTGCAGCTGCAGCGTGGGAGCGGTGATCGGGGCGGACATCCGCCGCGCGTACCGCAGGCCGTCGGGCCGCAGCTGCGAGCGGGCCGCCCAGCGGTAGTACTCCATGGCGCTGTAGGCGGCCTGCGGGATCCGGGAGGCCGCGCGGTAGCGGTCGACCGCCTCGGCGAAGTCGGGGCTGCGCGTCCACGCCGGCCCCGACCACCGCTGCATCAGGTCCGCCACCGGGTCGTCATCGGCGCGGGTCAGCCGGCGCTCCGGCAGGCGCGGCACCTGGAAGCCCAGGGCGTACCGCGACGCGCGGCGCTGCGCGGGGTCGGTCATGCCGGCCCGCAGCCGGCGGGGATGGGCCATCGAGAGGACGACGAGCCGGCGGACGCTGCGCGGGTGCAGGGCCGCCATCGTCCAGCCCAGCAGCCCGCCCCAGTCGTGGCCGACCACCACCGCCTCCTGCTCGCCCAGGGCGCGGACCAGCGCGGCGACGTCGGCCGAGAGGGTGGGCAGGTCGTAGCCACGGGGCGGCTTGTCGCTGGCGCCGTAGCCCCGCAGGTCCGGCGCGACCACGTGGAAGCCGGCGGCGGCCAGGTCGGTCAGCTGCGAGCGCCACGTCCACCAGAACTGCGGGAAGCCGTGCAGCAGCAGGACGAGCGGGCCCGCACCGGCCTCGGCGGCGTGCAGCCGGACGCCGTTGGCGGAGATGTCGCGGTGGGTCCAGGGCCCAGGCAGGAGGACGCTGGTCGCGTCGGGTGGGCCGTCCGGGGGGACGGTCACCGGCGACTCAGACCTTGTACGACTCGTTGCCGCGCAGCGCGACCCGGCCGTTGCTCACCTCGGGCACGGCGCGGTGACGCTGGCCCGGCTGCTCGCGGTGCAGCACCTCGGGCAGGTCGCCGAGCGTCTCGATGGTCCGCTCCGGCTTCTCGATCTTCTTGATGTAGCGCCGCCCCACGAGGGCGAGCAGCCCGGCGAGGAGCACCAGCAGGAACCAGACGATCAGGTAGGAGATCCAGCGCTCCACACCCAGCCAGGTGAGGAACTCGGCGAGGGCGATGCCGAAGAAGAAGCCCGAGAAGGCGATGACGACGCCGGCTGCGCCGAAGGCCCCGGCACCGATACCGGCCTTCTTGGCCGACTTGCCGACCTCGGCCTTGGCCAGCTCCACCTCGGCGCGCATCAGCGTGGACAGGTCGGCCATCGCGCTCTGGACGAGCGTGCCGACCGACGGCTCCTCGCCCGCGGCGGTCCGGACGGCCGGCGCCGCACTGGACGCGCTGGACACACTGTGGGCCACAGGTGGCTCCTCCTGTCGGTGCGCGCGGGCGCGCGGATCGATGGTGCTGGTCAGAGGAATGGTGCCGCACGACGCCGGGCCGCGCGCTGCGAGCCCGTCCCGTTCAGTCCTCCGAGGGGGCGGCGGGCAGCTTGTCCTTGATCATGTTCATCACCGACGAGTCGGTCAGCGTCGTCACGTCGCCGAGCTCGCGGTTCTCGGCGATGTCCCGCAGCAGCCGCCGCATGATCTTGCCGGACCGGGTCTTGGGCAGCTCCTGGACGACCATGATCTGGCGCGGCTTGGCGATGGGGCCGATGTCGCGGGCGACGTGGTTGCGCAGGGTCTGCACGAGTTCGTCGCCGGAGTCCGTCCCGCTCTCGCGGAGGATCACGAACGCGACGATGCCCTGCCCGGTGGTCGGGTCGCTGGCACCCACGACCGCCGCCTCGGCCACGGACGGGTGGCCGACCAGGGAGGACTCGACCTCCGTCGTGGAGATGCGGTGGCCCGAGACGTTCATGACGTCGTCCACCCGGCCGAGCAGCCAGATGTTGCCGTCGGCGTCCTTCTTGGCGCCGTCGCCGGCGAAGTAGACGTTCTTGCCGAACCGCGACCAGTAGGTGTCGACGTAGCGGTCGTCGTCGCCCCAGATCGTGCGCAGCATCGACGGCCACGGCTCGGTGAGCACGAGCAGGCCGGTCGAGTCGTCGGCCAGCTCGTTGCCCTCGTCGTCGACGACCTTGGCGGAGATGCCGGGGAACGGGGTCTGCGCCGAGCCCGGCACCAGCGACGTCACGCCCGGGAGGGGGTTGATCATGTGGCCGCCGGTCTCGGTCTGCCACCAGGTGTCGACGATCGGGCAGCGGCCGCCGCCGACGTTCTCGTGGTACCAGAGCCAGGCCTCGGGGTTGATCGGCTCACCGACCGACCCGAGCACCCGCAAACTGGACAGGTCGAAGCCCCGGGGGACGTCCTCGCCCCACTTCATGAAGGTCCGGATGACCGTGGGCGCGGTGTACAGGATGGTGACCCCGTACTTCTGGATGATCTCCCACCAGCGACCGCGGTGCGGGGTCTCCGGGGTGCCCTCGTACATCACCGACGTCGCCCGGTTGGAGAGCGGGCCGTAGACGATGTAGCTGTGGCCGGTCACCCAGCCGACGTCGGCAGCCGTCCAGAACACGTCGTCGTCGGGCTTGAGGTCGAAGCTCGCCCAGTGGGTGAAGCTGACCTGGGTGAGGTAGCCGCCGGTGGTGTGCAGGATGCCCTTGGGCTTCGCCGTCGTCCCGGACGTGTACATGATGTAGAGCGGGTGCTCGGCGTCGAAGGACTCCGGCTCGTGCTCGGTCGACTGCCGCTCCACGACGTCGTGCCACCAGAGGTCGCGGCCCTCGGTCCACTCGACGTCCTGCTCGGTGCGCTTGACCACCAGGACGTTGCGGACGCCGGGGCTGCGGCCCACGGCGTCGTCCACGGCCGGCTTCAGCGCGCTCGGCGCGCCCCGGCGGTACCCGCCGTCGGCCGTGATGACCAGGACGGCGCCGGCGTCGTCCAGGCGGCTGGCCAGGGCGTCGGCGGAGAAGCCGCCGAAGACGACCATGTGGACGGCGCCGATGCGGGCGCAGGCCAGCATCGAGATCACCGTCTCGGGGAGCATCGGCATGTAGATGGCGACGCGGTCACCGGCGTTCACGCCGAGGTCGGTCAGCGCGTTGGCCGCCTTGCTCACCTCGTCCTTGAGCTGGGCGTAGGTGATCGTCCGGGTGTCGCCCGGCTCGCCCTCCCAGTGGTAGGCCACCTGGTCGCCGTGCCCGTCCTCGACGTGCCGGTCGACGCAGTTGTAGGCCACGTTGAGCTTGCCGCCGACGAACCACTTGGCGAACGGTGGGTTGCTCCAGTCGAGAACCTCGTCCCAGTCCTGGGTCCAGGTCAGCCGGCGCGCCTGCCTGGCCCAGAATGCGAGCCGGTCGGCGGACGCCTCGTCGTAGACCTCCGGTCCGACGTTGGCGTGGGCGGCGAGTCGGTCAGGCGGCGGGAACGAGCGGTCCTCGGTCCCGGTACCGGTCCCCGTGCTCGACTCGCTCATGCCGTACCTCCGCTGTCCGGCGTCGCCGGCCCGGCGACGCAACGTGCCTCGGACCACACCGTATGGGTTCGGCGCGGTTCTCGTCACGGGTCAGACTGCGGAGCATGACCGCAGCCGGACCGCAGGCCGCCGTGGCCGCCCGCGTGCCCGGCGCGGCCGCCCTCGGGCTGCTCCCGCCCGCCGGGAGCGCGCCCCTCCCCGCGGCCGCCCTGGCCGACCCGGGGTGGGCGGCAGAGGTCCTCGCGCGGCGTGCCCCGGCGCAGCGGACGACGGACCGGCGGGTGCTGGCGACCATCTGGTGGTACTCGGTGTCGTCGGTGCTGCTCACCCCTCCGCTGGCGGGACTCGTCACCGGCATCCCGCTCTCGGCGCGGCTCGAGGACCTCTCCGTCTGGGTGCGGCCGGGTCTGCTACCGGCCGCCGCCGTGGCGGCGGGACCGGGCTCGGGCGAGCCGGCCGCGGACCTGCGGGCGTCCCTCTGTGCCGTGGTGGCGGCGGTGGCCGAGGCCGGCGGCATGCGGGAACGCCCGCTGTGGGCGATCGCCACCGATTCGCTGGCCAACCGGCTCCTGGCACTCGGGCAGGCGCTCGGGGACGTCGGCCGGGCCACCGCGCTGGCGGTCCCGCTCGCCTCCGCCGTGGGGCCGCCGCTGCCACTGCCGCGGTACGAGGACGTCGCGGGGAGCCGGTTCGTCCTGCGGGCCTCGTGCTGCCTGCTCGACCGCACTCCGGGCATGCCGACCTGCACGTCATGCCCGCACCGCCCGCCCGCCGAGCGGCAGGTCCTGCTGCAGGACGCCGCGACCCGCTTCTCCCGTCCGGGCGATCCTGCTCAGGGCAGGAACAGCATCGAGTCGCCGAACTCGTGCCAGAGGTAGTGCTCGGCGACGGCGGCCCGGTACGCGCACTCCACGAGGTCGCGTCCGGCGACCGCTTCGAGCAACTGGAGGTGGCTCGCCTCCGGCGCGTGCAGGCCGGTGACCAGCCCGTCCACCAGGCGTGCCGGCCGGTCCTCACCGAGGACGAGGTCGGTCCACCCCTCCGCCGCGCGCGCAGCGCCGTGCTCGTCGGTGGCGGTCTCCAGCGCCCGGGTGACGGTGGTGCCGACGGCGACGACGCGGTGGCCGGCCTTCCGGGTGGCGTTCACCAGCCGGGCGGTGACCTCCGGAACGGCGAACCGCTCGGGCGACGGGCGCTCGTGCAGCTCGGGACTCGAGACACCCGTGTGCAGGACCAGGGGGGCGACGGGGATGCCCCGCGTCATGAGCCGGACCAGGAGCCGCTCGGTGAACGGCCGTCCGGCGCTGGCCATCTCGGCGCTGCCCGCTCGCTCGGCGTAGACGTTCTGGAACTCCCGCAGCGGGAAGTCGCCGTGCAGGTAGCCGTACGCGATCGGCCGGCCGTGCCTCGCCAGGTACTCCGTCGTGTCGACCTCCGGCTCGGCGCGGGCCCGCCACAGCCGACCCGGGTGCGCGTGGTCCGGGAACCCGGCGAGCAGGGTCACGCGGGCCCCGCCGGCCAGCTGGAGGACCGTGCCGGGCTCGACGCCGAGGTCCGGTCCGTCGTTCGCCGGGCGGCGCAGTTCCACGACCCAGTCGCCGTCGTCCAGGCTCGTCGACCAGTGGAGCGGCACCAGGACGCCGTCGGTCCGCCGGGCGTCGAGCCGGGCCGGCAGCGTCGCCGACGTGTTGACGACGACGAGGTCGCCGGGCTCGAGCAGCTCGGGCAGCTCCCGGAACCACGTGGACGTGACGCCGTCGGGGCGCACGGCGAGCAGGCGGACCTCGTCGCGGGCGAAGCCGCGCCACTCGGGTGGCGCGGTCGCCTCGGCGTCCGGGGGGAGCGTGAACGTCGGTGTCACCGGGCCGCTCCGGTCGCCACGGGTAGGTCGGCCGCCCGGTAGCGGCCGCTGGGCAGCTCCCCGTCGACCAGCGTCAGCAGCGCAGGGACGACGGTCGCCGGGGCGGGCCGGTCGCTGATGTCCTCGCCGGGGAAGGCGGCCTGGTGCATCTCGGTGGCCATGTCGCCGGGGTCGAGGGCGTACACGCGCAGCTCGGGATGCTCGACGGCCAGGACGGCGGTGAGCAGGTCGAGCGCGGCCTTGCTCGCGCCGTAGCCGCCCCAGCCGGCGTAGGGCTCGACGGCGGCGTCCGACGTGACGTCGATGATCCGTCCGCCGGCCGCGTGCAGGGCGGGGAGCAGTGCTTGGAGCAGGGCCAGCGGGGCGACGGCGTTCACCTCGATGATGTGGCGCAGCGCCCCCGGACGGAGCTCTGCCAGGGGCGGCAGCGGGCTCGGGCCGAGGTCGCTGGCATTGTTGACCAGCAGGTCCAGGCGCGGGCCGACCGCCGCCGCGAGGGCGGCGCGGTGATCGGGATCGGCGACGTCGCCGGGGACGGCCGTGACCAGCTCCGGGTGCGTCAGCGCGGTGACGGAGCCGGCCAGCCGGCCGGCGTCGCGGGCGTCGAGGACCAGCCGCCAGCCGCGACGGTTCAGCTCGGCGGCCAGGGCGTGGCCGAGGCCGCGGGACGCGCCGGTGACGAGTGCGGTGCGGTCGGCCGTGGTCGGGGTCGTCGTCATGGGTCTACGGTCGAACTTCAAGTGCACTTGAGGTCAAGGGGTCACGATGGATCTGCTGGCGATCGGCGAGGTGGCCCGGCGCTCCGGGATGGCGCCGTCGGCACTGCGCTACTACGAGGATCTGGGGCTTGTCGCCGCGACGCGGACGGCCGGCGGCGCCCGTCGGTATCCGCGCAGCGTGCTCCGGCGGCTGGCGGTGATCCGGGCCGCGCGAAACGTCGGGTTGTCGCTGCCTGAGGTCCGGGAGGCGCTGGAGACCCTGCCGCCCGACCGGCCGCCCACGACGACCGACTGGGCCCGGCTGTCGGGGGAGTGGCGGGACCGGCTGGACGAGCAGATCGCCGCGCTCACCCGGCTGAGAGACGGTCTGACCAGCTGCATCGGCTGCGGCTGCCTGTCGCTGGACCGGTGCGCGCTGTCGAATCCGGGGGACGTCGCCGGCCGGGACGGTCCGGGAGCGCGCTGGCTGCCGGGAGCACTCCGGCGGGCTCCGTCAGCCGCCGGACGAGCGTCGGGCTGAGCTGCGGACGATGCTGTCTCGCACTCCGGCCGTCCCGGGGCGATGATCAGCGGGACGACAGGGGGAGGCGCGATGACCGTCATGCCGGCCGCGTTCTTCGGTCACGGCAACCCGATGAACGCGCTCGAGAAGAACCGGTACACCACGGCCTGGCGCGCGTTCGGCCAGGCGGTGCCGCGTCCCCGCGCGATCCTCGTCGTCTCGGCGCACTGGTACGTGCAGGCCACCGCGGTCACCGCCATGCCGCGGCCGCGCACGATCCACGACTTCTTCGGCTTCCCGCCCGAGCTCTTCGAGGTCGACTACCGGCCACCGGGTCTGCCGGAGCTGTACGAGCAGATCGCCGACGTCGTGCACCCGACGTGGGTGGGCGCCGACGTGGACAGCTGGGGGATCGACCACGGTGCCTGGTCGGTGCTGATGCACGCCTTCCCGGGCGCAGACATCCCCGTCGTCCAGCTGTCGATCAACGCGCTCAAGTCCTTCGACTACCACCTGCAGCTCGGTGCCGCGCTCGCCCCGCTGCGGGAGGACGGCGTCCTGGTGATCGGCAGCGGGAACGTGGTGCACAACCTCGGCGGGGTCAGCCGCGCGCTGCCCGACGCGGGGTTCGACTGGGCGCAGCGGTTCGACCAGGAGGCCAAGCAGGTGATGCTGACCGATCCCACCGAGGTCGGCCGGCTCGACGGGCACCGCGACTACGACCTCGCCGTCCCCACCCCGGACCACTTCCTGCCGCTGCTGTACGTCGCCGGGGTCGCGGGAGCCACCGGCACCCCGGCCGAGGTGCTGGTCGACGGCTACGCGTACGGCTCGCTGTCGATGACGGCCTACACGGTGGGCATGGATGCGCCGACGGTGGACGGTTCGGGTTTCGCCGCCCCGCTGCCCGAGGGCCCGCCCGCCGACGGTGCCAACATCTGATCTCTCATCCGGACGTTCCCGCGGGAACGCCGGCTGCCTCCGCCGCCAGGCGTCGGGCGAGGTCGCGGTTGCCCATCAGGACGCCGACGACGTACCGGACGTCCATGCGCTCGCCGTTGGCGGGCATCGCCTCGGGTAGCGGCGGTTCCCCGGCGGGGAAGAGCGTCGGGCCGATGGGAACGCCTGGACGAGACGCAGAACGGCGTTCTTCCCTGGCTGCAGGACGCAGGGCTTCCGATCGCCGGGGACCCGGCCGGCTCGCCGCCGTGGACGGGCGGGCAGAGCCGGGGCGGCGCGGAACGGGGGTCGGGCGGGTTCGGCAGCGGGGGCGGCGGGCGGCTGGCAGGTCCGGACCGCTCGTTCGTCCGTCCTCGCCCTCAGCTGCAGTGGCTCCCGTGCTCGGGCGGCGACCGACCTCCGTGTCGATCGGGTGGACGCCCGCGAACCGCGCCGGGTCCGCCGAGCCCGTGTCGGTGAGCCCCGCGACGCCGTCGGCGAAGCCGGCATCCGCCGCGCCCCATACCCGGCGGCCGTCGGGCGCGGTGACGACCAGTCGTCCGTCCGCCCGAGACATGACCAGGTCGAGGTCGTGCACCAGGCCGTGGTCGCGGTCGCACAGGAGGACGAGGTTGGAGAGGTCGGTCCGGCCGCCGAAGAGCCAGTGCCGCAGGTGGTGCGCGTGGAGGCGCTCGACCCGGCTCTCCACGCACCCGGGGCGCGCGCAGCCACCGTCCCGCCGCATCAGGGCCCGGCGCTGCGCCCGGGTGGCCCGGCGATGCCTCCGCCCGACACCGAGCGGCTCCCGGCCGTTCTCGAGCATGCCGACGACGGTGGCCTCGCAGAGCATCCGGCGTGCCACCGCCGGCGTCAGTGCGGGCCCGCCCTCGACGTAGGCCTTCCCGGCCGCGGCGTCGTCCGCGAGCACGGCGGCGTCGACGTGCACGACGACCTCTCGACGCGGTGGGTCGCCGGGCCGGCGGTCGGCGTCGACCGCTGCCTGCGCGAGGGTCGAGACGGCCGCGAGCCGGCGGGTGGCCAGGCGGTCGGGTCCCGTATCCGCAGCACGGTCGTCGGGCGCGCCGGCGGCCGTCCGGTCGCGCGTCGCCTGGGCGCGCTCGCGCCGGGCGGTCCGTTCCGCGAGCGAGTCGATCGCCGCCATGAACTCCGCGCCTGGCTCGGTCGACATCCGGATCTGCACGGTGAGCATCCCGGTCTCGTCCCACCAGTGGTCGAAGGACTCCCTGTCCTCCCGCGGCGGCCTGCCGGCGTTCAGTTCGTCCGCCCGCCGCCACTGGCGCACGGTCCGCTCGACCTGGGAGGCGGTGAGTTCGAGGGCCAGTTCGAGCAGGGCCGCCTCGGTGTCCGGCTCGGCGATCCGGGTGAGGGCACGGACCTTGGAGTAGGAGAGCCGGCCCTGCGCGAAGGCTTCCTCGATGAGGGGCAGCCCGCCGAGGGCGCGGGCGACCCGGACGTGCTCGCGGGCGGCACCTGGGGAGAGGCCGCACTGCCACGACAGCCAGTGCGCGCAGGACGCGATGCCGTAGCCGTGCCACCCCTCCCGCTCCTCGAACTCCGCCACGAGCCGGAGCCAGGCAGCGGTGGCCGCAGCTATGCGCACCGCGCCGGCGGTGATGGCGGCGGCGAGCTCGGGCAGCGAACTGCCGGATCGATGCTCTGCCACAGAGAGGACGGACACGGAGCCTCCTTCGAATACGTGTTCGAAGGCTACGTGGACGTACCGACAGATCCCCAGGTCAGCACGGGGAGGTGGTGGCCAGACGTTCCCGCGGGAACGTCTGGTCCCCTGTTCCGGTCTAGGCGGTGCGCCCCGGCCGCCGCACCTCGTCGCCCGGGTCCGCGGCACGCGGCAGGTCGCTGATCCGGGGGAAGGGCTCGGTCGAGAAGATGGTCTCCACGGGGAGGCCGAAGAACTCCGCGATCCGCAGCGCCAGGTGCAGGCTCGGGTTGTACTCGCCGCGCTCCAGGTAGCCGACGGTCTGGTAGTGGACGCCGAGGGCGTCGGCCAGCTGCCGCCGGCTCACCCCCTGCTCGGCCCGGAGCAGCGCGATCCGGTTGTAGACGGCGTCCCCGGAACGCTCGCTCACTTGACCCACTGCAGGGCCGCCTCCTTGGCCTCCAGCACCTGGGACCCGGACTGACGCTGGGCCATCCGGCGCAGCACCCGCGGCGTCACCAAGAGCCCGAACACCGCCCACGCGCCCAGCACGAGCACGGTCATGCCGGTGCGCCAGGAGTCGCCGACCTCGAGGCTCGCGGCGGCGTCGGGCAGGAACGCCGACCGCATGCCGAGGCCGATCCAGTACGTCGGGAAGACCTGGGCCACGACCTGGAGCCAGCCCCACATCGCCTGGATGGGGAAGAAGATCCCGGAGATCGTCGTCAGCAGGATGACCGGGAGCATCCCCCAGGTCCCGACCTTCTGGACGCTCGGGACCACCGAGCCCAGGATCATCCCGAGCGGCAGCGTGGCCAGCAGCCCCAGGACGGCCACCCAGAGGACGGTGGCCCAGCCGGCCAGGCCGTTGCTCATCACGTCGTCGAAGAGGATGAAGCTCGGCACGAGGATGACCAGCAGGAGCGGCACCAGCCCCAGCGAGTGGTAGAGCAGCTGCCCGGTCACGTACCCCTGCATCCCGTGCGGCAGGGCCTTGTGGCGCAGCAGCGTGCCGTCCTCGCGCTCCATCGCCAGCGCGTACGCCGGGCCGATCACGACGCCGAACGCCAGCAGGGCGCCGAGGATGCTCGGCAGGGCGAACGTCGGCAGCAGGAGGTCGGTGCCCTCGACCTCGGTGTCGCGGTTGAACCACAGGTAGGCCAGCGTCGCGACGCCCATGAACAGGTAGAAGCCCTGGTCCTGGGTGCTCCGGAGGCTCAGCACGAACTCGGTCCAGCCCCGGCGCAGGCCGAGGGTGATCGCGTGCCGGGTCGGGTTCATCGGGTGACCTCCGCGAGGACGGGCGCGGTCCGGTCGCCGGACTCGAACCGCTGCACCATGGCGATGTAGGTGTCCTCGAGGCTGGCGCGGCGGACCTCGAGGTCGGTGATGTCCTCGCCGTGCTGCTCGAAGAGCCGGCGGACGAACGGCGTCGGGTCGTCGGTGGCGTGCACGAACCGCTCCCCGTCGCGGGCCCAGCGCACCTCGGAGGTGCCCGCCACCTGGCGGGTCAGCGACTCCGCGCTGCCGTCGGCCACGATCCGGCCCGCCGCGAGGATGAGGATCCGGTCGGCCAGCCGCTCGGCCTCGGCCAGGTCGTGGGTGGTGAGCAGGATGCTCGTGCCCTCCAGGTCGGAGAGCCGGTGCACGAGGTCGTGGAAGTCGCGGCGGGCCTGCGGGTCGAAGCCGGCCGTGGGCTCGTCCAGGAACAGCAGCTCGGGGCGCCCGACGATGCCCATGGCGACGTCCAGCCGCCGCCGCTGCCCGCCGGAGAGGGTGCCGATCTTGCGGTCGGCGTTCTCCGTGAGCCCGACGGTGTCCAGCAGCCAGTCCAGCTCGTAGGGCCGGGGGTGCTCCGGCGTCGAGTACGGGGAGAAGTAGCCACCCAGCTGCTCCAGCAGCCGGCGCGGCGTCCAGCGCGCGTGGTCGCGCCACGACTGCAGCACCACCCCGACCCGTGCCCGCCAGGCGTCGCCGGCCTGCGCCGGGTCCTCCCCGAGCACCCGGACGTCCCCACCGGAACGCTTCCGGAACCCCTCGAGGATCTCGATCGTCGTCGTCTTGCCCGCGCCGTTGGGGCCGAGGAGGCAGACCACCTCGCCGGGCCGGACCTCGAAGTCGACGCCGGTCAGGACGTCGTGGGTGCCGTACGTCATCTGCAGTCCGGAGACGCGGACGACCGGCTCCCCGGGATGGGACTGGAACGCGGAACTCATCGGGCGACACCCTCCTCGAGGGCTCGGGGGTGAGGTGCCGGTGATAGTAGGAGTACTACATCGACAGCACCAGTACTTCATGCGCCCGGTGCGGCACGCTGTGCCCATGAGTGAGTCGGTCACAGGCCCCGCCAGCTACTTCCCGTCCATCGAGAAGAAGTACGGCCGTCCGGTCGCGGAGTGGCAGGACCTCATCCGGTCGTCCCCGCTGACGAAGCACATGGAGCTGGTGAACTGGCTCAAGACCGAGCACGGGCTGGGCCACGGGCACGCCAACGCCCTGGTGGCGTACACCCTCGCGGAGGACTCCGGGAGCTAGTCGAGGTCGGCGTCGTCCGGTGGGGGCACGTCGTGCGGCCGGTTGAGCCCGACCACCGCGCCGACGACCCAGACCGCGGGCGGCCGGATGCCCTCGTCGACGACGACGCGGGCCAGGTCGGCGAGCGTCGTCCGGACGGCGCGCTGGGTCGGCGTCGACCCGTCGGCGACCACGGCGACCGGCGTGTCCGCCGGCCGCCCGTGCTCCAGCAGGGCGGCGGCGATCGCGGGTGCGGTGTCCACGCCCATGAGGACGACGACGGTGCCGCGCAGCCGGGCGATCGCCGTCCAGTCGACCAGTGACTGCGGGTGGCCCGGCGGGAGGTGGCCGGACACGACGACGAACTCGTGGGTGAGCCCGCGGTGCGTCACCGGGATGCCGGCCAGGGCAGGGACGGAGATCGCGCTCGTGACGCCCGGGACCACCTCCACCGGCACACCCGCCGCCACGCACGCCTCGAGCTCCTCCATGCCGCGGCCGAAGACGAACGGGTCGCCGCCCTTGAGCCGGACCACGCGCTTCCCGGCCAGCGCGTGCTCGACCAGCAGCGCGTTGATCTGCTCCTGCGCCATCGACCGGCCGCGGGGCAGCTTCGAGGCGTCGATGACCTCGACGGAGGTGGGCAGCGACTCCAGCAGCGTGAGCGGCGCGAGGTGGTCGGCGATGACGACGTCGGCATGCGCGACCGCCTGCCGGCCGCGGACGGTGATCAGCCCCGGGTCCCCGGGTCCCCCGCCCACGAGGACGACGCTGCCGGCGCGCGCCACCGCCGGCGTGCGCGCCGCCCGGTCGGCGATGCTCCCGTCGGTGAGCCCGGCGACGACGGCGTCCCGGACCCCGATCGCCCGCTGCGGGTCGCCGCCCCCGTGCACGCCGACGACGAGCTCCCCGTGCCGGCCCACCGCCGGGGTCCAGACGCTCGACGCCGCGCGGTCGTCGGCCCGCGCGCAGAAGATGCGCGCCCGATCGGCCTCCCCGGCCACCGCGGCGTTCACCGCCGGGTCGTCGGTGGCGGCGACGGCGTACCAGGCGCCGTCCAGGTCGCCGGGCTCGTACGGGCGCCGGACCCAGGTGAGCGAGCCGGGCTCGACCAGGGCCTCCAGCGCCGGGGTCACCTCCGGGGAGACGACGGTGACGCGGGCGCGGGCCGCGAGCAGGCCGGCGACCCGGCGGTGGGCCACCTGCCCGCCGCCCACGACGACGACCCGCCGGTCGAGGAGGCGCAGGCCGACCGGGTAGACGACCCCGCTCTCCGGGTCGACCGGCGTGGCGTTCACTTCTCGGTCACGCCGGCCGAGTCGAAGGTCGCGACGTCGCGCAGGGCCCGCGCCGCACTCGCGACGAGAGGCAGGGCGAGGAGGGCGCCCGTGCCCTCGCCGAGCCGGAGGTCGAGGCCGAGCAGCGGCCGGAGCCCGAGCGACTCCAGGGCGATCGCGTGCCCGGGCTCGACGGACGTGTGCCCGGCCAGGGCGTACTCGATCGCCGTCGGGCACAGGGCGGCCGCGACGAGCGCCGCCGACCCCGCGATGGCGCCGTCGAGCAGCACCGGCACCCGGGCGGCCGCCGCGCCCAGGACGAAGCCGGCCAGCGCCGCGTGCTCGAGCCCGCCGACCTCCGCGAGCGCCGTCAGGGCCGCCTCCGGGGTCGATGGCCGGGCCGGCACGCGCGCCACGGCCCGCGCCACGACGGTGACCTTCCGCGCCAGGGTCGGGTCGTCGACGCCGGTCCCGCGGCCGGTCGCCGCCGCCGGGTCCGCCCCGGTGAACGCGCAGACCAGCGCCGCGGACGCCGTCGTGTTGGCGATGCCCATGTCCCCGGTGATCAGGCACGGCGAGGCGGTGGCCAGGCGGGAGGCCACCTCGATGCCGGCCTCGACCGCCTGCCGCGCCTCGTCCATGGTCATCGCCGGCCCCTCGGCCAGGTCGGCGGTGCCGGCGCGGACCTTCCGGTCGAGCAGGGTCTCGGCGGGGTCCAGCGGTGCGGCCACGCCCACGTCGACGACGATGACCTCGGCGCCCAGTTCCGCGGCGAAGGCGTTCACGACGGCGCCGCCGGCCAGGAAGTTCGCCACCATCTGCGCGGTCACCTCCTGCGGCCACGGCGTGACGCCCTGGGCGTGCACCCCGTGGTCGCCGGCGAAGATCGCGACGACTGCCGGGACGGGCAGGGGAGCGGGGCAGCTGCCGGCGATGCCGGCGAGCTGGACGGCGACGTCCTCGAGCACGCCGAGGGAGCCCGGCGGCTTGGTCATCCGGTCCAGCCGCTCCCGGGCGGCACGCTCGGCCGCGGCGTCCCGGTGGACGACGGTGTCGATGGTCTCGCCCAGCAGGGTGCCGGTGAACGGGTGCGGGTCGGTGCTCAGCGCGTCTCCTCGGGCGTGGGTCCTCCGGACAGGATCCCAGCGGGGCGGGAGCGGCCGCGGGGGAGGTCCCGGCCCGGCGGCGCGTTCCGGTCGGGACGGCACTCTGGCAGGCGGATGTGACGCGCCGATGTCAGGTCACTTGACGAGTCGGAAAGTGACGCTCCAGACTTTCCGACATGGAAAGCGACGGCGGGACGGTGGACAGGACGGCGGCCGCGGCGGAGCTCGCCGCCCTCGATGCGGAGCGGGCGGCGCTGGCCGACCGCGTCGTCCAGCCCTGGTGGTACGACGCACTGCTCGGGCTGCTGGTCGCCGGCTTCATCTCCTCCTACTCCACCCGGAACGCCTGGGTCATCCTCGGCGCGGTGCTCGTGCTGCTGGTGGGCCTCCGTGGCCTGATGGCCGCCTACCGCCGGATCTCCGGCGTGTGGGTCAGCGGGCTGCGCCCCGGCGCCACCCAGCGCGCCGTCACGGTCTGGTTCGTCGTCTACGCCGTCGTCGTGGCGGCGGCCGCGGTGTTCGAGTACGGGCTGGAGATCCGCGGCGCCATGGTCGTGGCCGGCATCGTGCTCGGCGTGGCGATAGCGGCCATCAGCCAGTGGCGGACCCGGATCTACGTCGCCGATCTGCGGGGCGAGCTTTGACGGCGGTGCAGCCCCGGTTCGACGCCGTCGTCCACATGCCGCCCCGGCTGCAGGTGTGCGGACTGCTCGCCGCCGTCGCCGACATGGACTTCGCCCTGGTCCGCGAGCGGGTCGGGGTCAGCGACTCGGTCCTGTCCAAGCACGTCAAGCAGTTGGAGGAGGCGGGCTACGTGACGGTGCGCAAGTCCACCCGCGCC